>CAZPLL010000026.1:0-22568 GCA_964587485.1 uncultured Oscillospiraceae bacterium
GCTTTTTTGCGCCCTTTTTCGGAATGGTGCTTAAATCACAGTGTTTCAACCTTCATGCTCCTCTCGAAATGTATCGTAATATCCCGTTACGGAATACGGAAATGGTGCAGGTATACAGACCATATAAGAACATCCGACGCGCCGGGTGCTCTTATGCGGGCTGTGAAATCGCCCAAGACCCCGCGCCCCGGAATGGGGCGCAGGGACAAGGAGCGATATAGGAGAAATTATGCGGCGGCGCCGTTCCACCAGCCAATGTGGTGCTCGGCTTCCAGAGCGTCAAATGCATCCTTAGCGGTGTCGAAGCCGACAGTCTGGATAGCGTCTGCGTAAACGCCTATCTTCAGACCCTCGAACATTGCCATCTGCTCATTGGTGAAGTCTGCGGGGACATTCAGACCATCGAACAGCTTGTAGCTTTCGCCGGCATCGAGCTTCAGGTAGAAGACGTAGACGCGGCTGTCAGTGTCAACAGCATCAAAGTAGTAACCCTTGCAGGCGTAGTCAAAGCCCTCGGAGTCGGTGTCAGTCTCGGACTTGAAGGTGTTCTTGACGTCGAACATACCGTAGCCGGCCTGGCCGCAGTACATATCGATCTGACCGTCGAACAGGACGGGAGTACCGGGACGCTCGGTCATCCACAGGCGGCGGTCATTTGCACCGTTGACATGACGCTTGGTGTAGCTCATGCCCCAGCCGTTGAATACTTCGTCATACACAGCCTGAATCTCCTCATCGGAGCATCCCTTGGCTTCGTAAACGTCATCGATCTGGTCGTTGATAACGCCAACATTGTTCATGACGACAGCAACGCGGACGTATGCTTCGTTCTTGCCGGTGTTGGTGACATAGGCTTCCTTCTGGATCTTGTAGGTGGGCATCAGGCCTTCGTAGGCAATGCCGCTTTCCTCACCCTCGACAGCTTCCTGAACAACGTTGCCGTCCTTGTCGGTGATAGCGCCGTTTTCCCAAACGTTGATCTTAACGTCGCCAACGGTAAAGGTGTTCTCAACGCTGTCTTCATCGGTGAAGTATGCGAGAGTTGCGCCCACGACAGCGGTAGCTACGAGGGCGACCACGAGGCAGATGGAGATAATTTTCTTCTTCATGGTTTGCTTTCCTTTCATTATTTGTTCTTACTTCTCATTATGTATACGGTAGAACCGTTTACAACAGGGGTCACGCGGCGATGTTTGCCCATGCTTCCGCGGCGGTGAACGTCTCATCGGCGTTCTTGTGGAGCTGAGTTGCGTATGCGGTGTAGGCGAGCTCGGCCTTGGCCGCGTCTGCCATGTTGTCCTTGGTCACGGTGTCCTTGACGGAAACTTCGTCATCGGCGAGCAGGTTCCAGGACTGATCGGTGGCGCTGGATTCGACCGTGCGATACCAGACGTTATCAACACCCTCAAGCTTTGTCCAGCCGTGGGCGCTGTCGAGCAGGGAGGTGTAGGTCAGGTAGGTGGAGGCGTCATTCTTCTCCTCGAACTTGACGAACAGGTAGCAGTCAACACTGTCTTTCTCGACGGTTACAACAGGATCCTTGGGGTAGGAATAACCGGGGATCATCTGCGCCTGCCACTTGTCGTTCGTGCCGTCATTGTTGGTGTCGGTGTTGAACGTCTCGGTCAGGGTGATGTTGATATCTGCGGCGGTGAAGGTGTTCTTCACCTCGCTCGTGGAGGTGGTCAGCCATGCCAGCGTGCCGCCGACAACACAGCTAACCGCCAGAACCAGCGCCAGCGCCAGAGTCAGAACCTTCGCGCCGGAGCGGCGAACGGAATGTTTTCCTCTCTTCATGTTTGTTTACTCCTTTCTTTCAGATTCGCGGGGTGGTATATATTCGGTATGTTTTGCGGTATGTACCGGATACAGCTTGATTATGCGGCAGTGGAGGGAACGAAAGCCGCCTCCCAGATCGCGACTGCGGTAAAGCTCTCGAAGCCGTCTGCCTGAACCGCGTATGCGGTGACAACGATTTCAGCGCTGGTGTATTTGTCAAGAGTTTCGGCGACAACAGTGCCCGCAATCTTGAACTTCTCGAACACGGGAACACTGGTGTCTGCGGTAGCAGTGGTGCTCACGAGCAGAGGAGCAGATGCGCCCTCGGCGGTGCCGACGTATACATATACTCCGGGATACTTGGTAGCATCCAGTTCGGCCCAGCCATTGGCTTTCATCTGAGAGGCGATGGTGTTGGAGCCATCCTCTATAGCGGAGATGCCGTTCTCGACTTTGACGAACAGGTAGCAATCCTCGCTACCCTTAGCAACGTGGATGGTCGGGTCCTTGGTGTACTCGTGGCCGGGCTTGAGCTTGTAGTCGTTCTCGGTCACACGGGGTGCTTCTGCCAGCTCAACGACCTTTTTTTCGGTGTCATTGTTGATAGGCTGGCCGTTCTCGTTGACCAGAGCTTCGTCCAGACCATCTTCGTAGTCTCCGCCGCCGAGCTCAACCTTACCGACGGTAAAGGTATTGGTAACGCTCGACTTAGAGGTCAGGTAGGCCATGGTGCCCATGACAGATGCCGCAACAAGCAGTACCGCACAGACCAGAGTCAGTAACACTTTTGCTTTTTTCATTTGGTTTCCTCCTTGATGATAGAAAAGATAAACAATATATAGGGAGCCTTGCGGCATTGCCCTCGAATTGATTTGACCCCGACGCGGAGTCTTGGGCTGGTAAACGTAGCGCCTGTTCCTTGCTCCGGGGCGTGAGGGTCAGATCTCGTGTCTGCCTTTTGCGGTGCTCTTTTTCGCGCGGGCGGGCTTTTTCTCGACGTGTCTGCCGCTCTCGGCGGGCTGTGCCTCCTCCGGGGACTTCTTTTTATCCTCGTCCTCGTCCGCGAAAAGGTCGGGCACGAACATCAGCAGCAGGAAAAGCACACCGGCGCAGATGGCAACATATGTGCCGGGGGGATGCTGTATGTAATTGGCGACATAGCCGAGGTACGGTATGGTGAACACCGGCGTGCCGATGACGTTTTTATAATGTACGAGCCGCCCGTCCTCGGCGTCGTTCGCGTCGCCCTTGGTGCGGTAGCGGATGACGGTGGGGTCAGTCTCGTCGGGTACGGGCTCGACGATGCGGTGGGTGGCTATGGTGCTCTCGTCCATCATGAACGTGATGACGTCGCCGCCCTTGAGCTCGGTATAATCAACGGATTTGACATATATCACGGAACCGACATGATACGTCGGCTCCATCGAGCCGGACAGGACGGTGTACACCTGTAGTCCCACCAGCCGCGCCCCGACCAGCAGCACCGCCATCGCAACGGCGAGCACGACCAGAATCGTGGTGAAGATGTTCCATAGCTTTTTCAGGGTTTTACTCATAAACGCTCCGAAGTCTCCTCATTTGTTTTCCGCTCTCCGTCCGTGAAAGGAAAGCGCAGAGCGCATGGATGGTCGTTAAAGGGCGGCAACAACCAGCGCTGTCGCCGCCCTCTGTATAAGCACGGCCCATTACCGCTGTGCTGTGGCTTCTCTTCCGGTTTCCCTTGCTCCACAGTACATAATTCACATTATGTCAGGAGAATTTGGGTCGCACAGGAAACGCGCCCAAGTTACAGGGAAAGTATAATACCCTACGCAAAAAATGTCAAGTCGGATTAAAAGAAAAATTTCATTTTGAAGTCAAATAATTTCTCCCGAAATTTTCCAGTTGGAAGAAAACGGCATTGCAAATGCACCCTCATCCGTTTTCTTATTAAAAGGATTTCTATGGGGGTGTGCATTTTCGCGCCCAAAATCGGCAATGTTCGTTTTACTGCCAACCCCGGGTGCGGGTGAACAGTACATAATGTGAATTACGTCATAGTCAACGAGCAAAATTTGTCGATGCGACGACATAATGTGAATTACGTCTTTTTGTCTAAACCACCAGCCCCAGCCGCTCGATTTTCCTGCGGTGTTCGGTGCCGGTGGTCATTATATATATGCGCGTGGTGTCGATACTGCTGTGGCCGAGTATGTCCGCAAGCTTCGCAATATCCTTTTCGAGGCCGTAGAAGGTGCGGGCGAACAGCTTGCGCAGATTGTGCGGGAATACCTTCGCGGGGTTCAGCCCCGCCGCACGGCAGAGCCCCTTCATCTGCGCCCAGATCATCTTCCTGTCCAGCGGCCGTCCGGTGCGGGTGAGGAAGATCGTCCCGGTGTGTATCCCCCGCTTCGCGGCGTAGCGCAGGAGAAGCCTGCGAAGCTTGCCGGGGATGAGGATGGTGCGCGTTTTCGCCTTGCAGTTCACGACCACCTCGCCGCGCTCCGCGGCCTCTACGGTGAAAAATCTCAGCTCCGAGACGCGGATGCCCGTGGCGCAGATGGTCTGCATGACCAGCCGTAGCTGTTCGTTCTTCTCCGCCGCCTTCAGCAGGCGCTCGTATTCGCTCCGGCTCAGCTCCTTTTCCTCGGCGCAGTAGACCTGCTTTTGCAGCTTGAGCGTTTTCACTCTGCACTCCGGCCTTCCTATATAAATAAGAAAGCTGTTTACGGCGGCAAGCATGGAGTTGACGGAGCGGGCGGCGTAGCTTCGCGTCTGCAAGTGTCGCTTGTACTTGAGCACCGCCTCCTTCGTTATCTCTCTTTCACCCATAAAGTCGCAAAAAGCACGGACATCCCGTAGATATTTCTCCACGGTCGCCGTGCTTTTTTCCTCCCGAATGAGGTGTTGGCGAAACGCTTCAATAAGTCCTTCCGTCGGATTTTGCCCGGTCATACCGATTCCTCCTTTATCTGGTATGTGTACATTATAACATAGCGGCGCATCACTTTTGTAAAATTACTATTTCCTCTTGATTTTTCGTGCATATACTGTAAAATAGCTATGTTCAAGAATATATTTCTTTGGAGGAATATTAAATGACTTACAAAATCGACATTGCCGGCTTAAAGCGCGACCTGCCCATATGCAGGGTGTCCGACGAGCTGTACATAGGCGCGTTCGTCATGTTCGGCGATGTGGAGCTTACCGTTCACTGTGCGGCGGAGCTTCTCAAGCGCGCACCCGAGTATGACTATATGATAGCGCCCGAGGCCAAGGCCATCCCCCTCATCTACGAGATGGCAAGACAGAGCGGCGCGGACAAATACTTTGTGGCCCGCAAGGGTGTCAAGGCGTATATGAGCAACGCTCTTGAGGTCGAGGTTCAGTCCATCACCACCGCGCACAAGCAGACCCTCGTCATCGACGAGCCGGATGCCATGCTCATGAAGGGCAAGCGCATCCTCATCGTTGACGACGTTATCTCCACCGGCGCGTCCAGCAGAGCCGTTGCGGATCTCGTGGAGAATTTCGGCGGCATCGTCGCGGGCTACGCCACCCCGGTCGCGGAGGGTGACGCGTTCAACAGGGATGATATTATTGCCCTCGCCCAGCTCCCCGTCTTTAACCCCGACGGCACGGTAAAGGCCTGATAATACACATACCAACAGCCCCGAGAGCGTAATCCCGGGGCTGTTGGTATCTTTTTATACAAAAAACTCCCGGGCTGCGTTGCAGTCCGGGAGTTGATATTGTGGATAACGCGAAATGCGGATCAGCGCTTGCTGAACTGAGGCGCACGACGGGCGGCCTTGAGGCCGTACTTCTTACGCTCTTTCATTCTCGGGTCTCTGGTGAGGAAGCCGGCAGACTTGAGGGCTGCGCGGTAGCTCTCATCGACGACGAGGAGGGCGCGGGCGATGCCGTGACGGATGGCGCCGGCCTGACCGGAGACGCCGCCGCCGGAAACGGTAGCTTCGATATCGACCTTGCCGACGGTGCCGGTAGCGACCAGGGGCTGACGGACGATGAGCTTCAGGGTCTCGAGACCGAAGTAATCGTCGATGTCACGGCCGTTGATGGTGATAGCGCCGGTGCCGTTGGGGATGAGGTGAACGCGTGCGACGGAGGACTTTCTGCGTCCGGTGCCGTACATATAGGGCTTTTTGCACTTATAAGTTGCCATATTTCTTTACCTCCTATCAGCGATCCCAAACTTCGGGCTTCTGGGCTGCATGGTCATGCTCGGCTCCGGCGAAAACGCGCAGACGCTTGAGCTGCCACTGTGCGATGGTGTTCTTCTGAAGCATGCCGCGGACAGCAAGGCGCATGGCCAGCTCGGGCTTGGTCTTCATAAGGGTCTTGTACTGGGTCTCCTTGAGGCCGCCGGGGTAACCGGAGTGGGTGCGGTAGTATTTCTGCTCCAGCTTCTTGCCGGTGAGAACGGCGTCCTTGGCGTTGATGACGATAACGTAGTCGCCGCAGTCAACGTTGGGAGTGTAGTCGGTCTTGAGCTTGCCGCGGAGAAGGTCAGCGGCGAGTGCGGCGGTCTTGCCCATGGGCTTGCCGGCCGCGTCAAGGACGTACCACTTGCGGGTAACGGACTCCTTGGTCAGCAGTGTAGTAGACATGATGTGTCCTCCGTATAGAATAAAAAGTTTTGACAATCAGGGCGCGGGATATTACAATACCCTCAAACGCGCTTTATCTTTATAGCACAGATGAATATTTCTGTCAACAGCAATTTTAATTCTGATTTTCATATCTCGCAAATTCTCTCGATATCTCGCGTTTTCTCATTAATTCTCAAAATGAATTTTGATTTTTCCGGGGAGAAAAATATGGACAGAATACTTAATGAATTTACGGGGACCGTTCGCCGCGCCGTGGATGACTACGGCATGATAAAGGAGGGCGACAGGGTCGCCGTGGGCGTCTCCGGCGGCAAGGACAGCCTGTTGCTGCTCGTGGCGCTCAACCATCTGAAGAGCTTTTACCCCAAACACTTCGAGCTCGAGGCGATAACCGCAGAGCTGGGCTTTGAGGGGATGGATTTCGCACCGATAAAGAAGCTCTGCGAGGAGCTTTCCATACCCTACACCTGCCTCAAAACCGACATAAAGGAGATAGTTTTCGACATGCGGAAGGAGGAAAATCCCTGCTCGCTGTGCGCGAAGATGCGCCGTGGCGCCCTTAACGACGCCATCCGTGAGCGCGGTATAACCACGCTTGCGCTGGGGCACCACTTTGACGACGCGGTGGAGACGTTTCTGATGTCGCTGCTCTTTGAGGGGCGGCTGAGCTGTTTTCGCCCGGTGACGTATCTCGACCGCTCCGGCGTGACGCAGATACGCCCGCTCATCTATGCCGGGGAGCAGAAAATATCCAATGTGGCCGCGGCGCTCGACCTGCCGATCGTCGAAAACCCCTGCCCCATGGACAAGGCCAGCAAGCGCCACGAGATAAAGGAGCTCCTGCAAACGCTGAGTCATGACTATCCCGACATGAAGTCCAAGGTTTTCGGCGCGATGCAGCGCTACCCGCTTGACGGCTGGAAGCCCGCGGAGAGCTACCGCGAGTCCCGCTCGAAAAAATCACAGAGCAAATAACATTACCCGGGGGGAGACGCGGTGTCTCTCCCGGGCTTTCAACTTGTCAGAAAAGCTCCAGATACTTGGCTCCCCCTTGGGGGGAGCTGGCCGAAATCAGAGATTTCGGCCTGAGAGGGTATGAGAAGGAAACACGACCCTCTCAGTCACCTGCGGTGACAGCTCTCCCAGAGGGAGAGCCGAGGCGCTATCATGTTGTTTTTGCGAATATACTCAATATCTGCCGATGGGCGGATCTACATAGTCGGGCAGGGGGCAGACATATCTGCCACCGTTTTTCTTCTTGAGCTCTTTTTTCGCCGCGTCGATGAGCTCCGGCCTGTCCACCGTGCGGACGCAGGCGAGCGCAAGCGCTTTCGCGGCGGTCATCATGCCCTTCATGCCGATCTCCGAGCGGGAGAACGCCGTGTTCTGCCAGCTGTGCCCAACGTTTCCGAGGCAGGCGGTGGCGACGTAAAGGCACACCGTCGGCGCGGCATAGCCAACATCGCCCACGTCGGTGGAGTCGCTGTCGTAACCGTTCTCCCTCGTGTCAAAGGGATGAACGGCGGAGTCCAGCGGCCGCCGGAGAAGCGCGTCAATGTCCTCATCCGGGAAGCGCTGTTCGAGGCTTTCCCTGATGCTCTTGACGGTGGCGCGTGGGTAGCTTCTCAGGAACTCGGCGGCGAGGTCATAATCCTCCCCGCTCCAGCACGGAGCGCCGACCTCGCGCAGGCACTCGTCCAGCTCGGCGGCAAGCGCCCGGTTGGGGAGATAATCGGAAAAGGCCATCGTTATCTCATAGCGCACGGTGGTGCCGGTCATGAGCGCCGCGCCCTTCGCGATATCTACAACGCGGTCAAAAAGCTCCTGCATCTGCTTTACCTTGGGGGCGCGCACCTCGTACTTTATCACCGCGTGGCTCTGCACAACGTTCGGCGCAGTGCCGCCCGCGTCGGAGTAGGCATAGTGGACACGCGCCTGATCGGGCATATGCTCGCGAAGATAATTGACTCCCACGTTCATGAGCTCCACCGCGTCAAGGGCACTGCGTCCCAGATGCGGAGCGCGTCCCGCGTGCGACGCAACTCCGTCAAAGATGAAATTCGCGCCCATAATGGCGGCGTTTCCCCGGGCTGAAACCTCGTTGAGCGTGCCCGGGTGCCATGTGTAGACAAAATCAACATCGTCGAACAGGCCCGCACGGGCGATAAACTGCTTAGAGCCCGCGCCCTCCTCTGCCGGACAGCCGAACAGGATAACGGTCGCGTCCTTGCCGTGGGCAAGGAGGTAGTTTTTCACCGCGACGGCCGCGCCGAAGCACCCCGCGCCCAGCAGGTTATGCCCACAGCCGTGACCCGCGCCGCCCGCCTCCAGCGGCTCACGCACAGGTCTGGCGGCCTGCTGGCTCAGCCCGTCGAGCGCGTCATACTCGGCAAGAAGGCCCATTTTCACGCCGCCCTCCCCCGCTGTAAAGGTCGCGGTAAAGGCCGTGGGTATGCCGGCAATGCCGGTTTTTATCTCAAAGCCCTCGTCCTCAAGCGCCCTGCACAGTGCGGCGGCAGAGCGTACCTCGCCGTAGGAAAGCTCGGCATAGCCCCATATCTCGGCGGCAAGCGAGCGCGTTTTCTCCTCGGCCGCGCCGACGAGCGCGGCTATTTCTTCAAGCTGTGTCATGGCTCACTATCTCCTTTATAAAACCATACTCAGAAATCTCTCCGTGGCGGCCTCACGCGGGCAGGTGAAAAGCTCCTCGGGGGCGGCGTCCTCGCGTATAACGCCGTCGCAGATGAAGAGCACCCTGTCCGAGACCTCCTTGGCAAAGGCCATTTCGTGCGTAACGATGACGATGGTCATGCCGCTTCGGGCAAGGTCGCCTATCACGTCCAGCACCCCCTTGACCATCTCCGGGTCAAGCGCGCTGGTCGGCTCGTCAAAGAGCATTACCTCCGGCTCCATGGCAAGGGCACGGACGATGGCGAGGCGCTGCTTCTGCCCGCCGGAGAGCTTGCGCGGGAACTCATCCGCCTTTTCGCTGAGCCCCACCCTCGCGAGGAGCTCCATGGCCTGTCGGCGCGCCTCGTCCTTCGGTATTTTTCTTTCAAGCACCGGCGCGAGCGTGATGTTCTCAAGCACCGTCATGTTGGGAAAAACGTTGAAATTCTGGAACACCATGCCGATTTTGCGGCGGTAGGCGCTTATGTCCACGCCCCCGGCGCCGATGTCCTGCCCCTTGAAAAAGACGGAGCCGGAATCCGGCGTTTCGAGTCTGTTGAGGCAGCGGAGAAAGGTCGATTTGCCGCCGCCCGACGGGCCGATGACGGAGACGACCTCGCCCTTGTGTATGACGGTGCTTATGCCGCGCAGGACCTCAAGCTTCCCGTAGCTCTTGCACAGGTTTTCGGTACGCAGTATCTCAGTCACTTAGCGTCAGCCTCCTCTCAAGCAGCTTCAACAGCCTCGACAGCACAAAATTCAGCAGGAAATATATGATGCCCACGATGGTGAGCGACTGGAGCGCGAGAAAAGTCGCGGACTGCACGGTCTTGTAGCTGGTCATGAGCTCGCCCACGAAGAATACGGAGGCAAGGGACGTACCCTTGACGGTGGAAATAAACTCGTTGCAGAGCGCGGGGAGTATGTTCTTCACCGCCTGCGGGAGTATCACGCGGGTCATGACGTGCGTCTCCGAAAGGCCGATAGAGCGCGCGGCCTCCCACTGTCCGGGATCTACGGCATTTATACCGGCGCGGATTATCTCGGAGATATAGGCAGAGGCGTTTATCACGAGGGCGGTGACGATGCACTGCGTGTCCGTAAGCTCAAAGGGTATCAGCTTCGGCAGTCCTATCCAGAAAAAATAAAGCTGGAGCAGAATTGGCGTGCCGCGCAGTATCTCGATATATGCCCCGGTAAAGGCGCGCGCGAGCCTTGAGCGGCTCATGCGCAACAGCGCGATAAGCATACCCAGCACCGTACCCAGCAGTACCGTTACCAGCGATATCCACAGCGTGCCGAATAGTCCGGAGATGTACACCGCGCTGTATTTTTCCCAAAGCTTTACGATGGAGGCCATGTGTTGTCCGCTCCTGTCGATGTGTCAGAATAGATTTGAAATGTGCGGGGGGATCCTCCCGCGGCTCATGCTTCGCGTCAGTCTATGCCGAGAGATTTTGCGTATTCCTCGTATTGCGCGCTCCACTCGGCGAATTTTCCCTCGGCCTCGAGCTCCGCAATGACCTCGTTTACGACGGCCATGAGCGACTCACTCCCCGTTTTCGGGCAGGCGACGATAGTGCTGCTCAGGCGCTTATCGGTGTCGAACCTGAAATCCGTCACCGCAAGGCCGCCGTTGGCCTCGGCATAGAGGCGCGCGGAGGGACGGTTGACAATGCAGACGTCGGCCTTGTTCTCGGCGACGGCAAGATATCCGTCGGTCATGTTGGCGACAAGCTTGAACTCTTTGCACTCGCCGACCATGTCGTTATAAATCCCCTCCTGAACGGAGCCGCTCTGAGTAATGACCACGGCGTCGCGCAGAGACTCGATGCCGGTATATTTGTCGGCATCCTCGGCGCGGCACAGGAGGCCGTAGCCCTCCTCGTCGGTGAGGAAATAGCCCTCGGAAAGCGCCATGGCCTCCTCGCGTGCGGGGGAATAGGCAATGGCGGAGATCGCCATGTCATACTTACCGTCCACAACGCCCGCAAGAACCGCCGTGTAGTCAAGCGGGACTATCTTCAGCCCGACGCCGAGCTTCTCGGCGATGGCGCGGGCAAGCTCGATATCCATGCCGACGAACTGCGCATCCCCCTCAAGGTTGGGGTCAATGAACTCATAGGGGGCGAAGTACGGCTCGGTGGTGAGCTCGATATAGCCCTTTTCCTTTATCTGCGTGAGGCGGTCGGCGGTGCTCGTACTGCCGCAGGCGGTGCAGGAGAGAAGCGCAAGTATTGCAAGCACAAGTGCGATAAGCTTTTTCATGTCAGTCCTCCGTGTCGTACAATTTATTACTGTAGCGGAGTATATCACTAAAGAACGCTGCCGTCAACGCTTTATCGCGGTAATGTGTTAATTTGATAAAACGCAACAAAAGCGGCCGGGAAAACCGACCGCTTCTTGGTAATTATAATAATGTAGGGAATGGGCCGTCCGCTCAGTTGAGCTCTATGCCGAACTCTGCGGGCTGGAAGCGAGGGCAGACGTTCTCCGACACGGTGACGACGGAGGCGGCAAGGCGCGTGCCTATTTCGAGCGACTCGTCCATGCTCTTTCCGTAGGTGAGCCCGACGGACACGCCCGCACAGAAAGCGTCACCCGCGCCGGTGGTATCCCTGACGCTCACGCGGTGCGCGGGGCAACAGCCCTTTTGTCCGTCCCGCGTGGCGTAGACGGAGCCCTGAGAACCCATGGTGACGACCATGGCGGGGATATCGGCCTTTATGACAAGCTCGGAGAGCTCGTCGCGCAGCTCCTCCGGGCTCATCCCCTCGAACTTTCTGACGAAGAGTATCCCGGCCTCCTGCTCGTTGCAGACAAAGCAGCTCGTTTTAAGGATAAGATCACGGCGCTTGCAGGCGATGCTCATGTTCGCCACGACCGCGTAGACCGGGATGCTGTACTTCTCGGCGTAGAAAAACACCTGCTTGAGAACGTCCTTGTCTATGTCGATCTCGGTGATGATGCTGTCGGCCCCGGCAAATATCTCGTCGCCCTTCTCCTCAAGGAGTCTCGCAAGGGGATCCATGACCGGCCTTTTTGAGATCGCGCCGACGACGTCGCCCGTCTCGTCAAATATCGCGAGCCACATACCCATGCCGTCCGGCACGGTGAGGAGGTATTTTGTGTCCACCTTGTGGTCACGCAGGTTTTTCTCCACGGCGGCACCCTCGGCGGTGTCATCGACCATGCTCACGAAGCGGGGGCGCAGCTCAAGGTTTGCTATATCCTTTGCCACATTGCGACCCACTCCCCCGTGGACGATATCCACGCGGCCGACATTGCGCCCCTTGGGGAGGTACACATGGTCGGGAAAGCCCTTTATATCCACAAAAACCGCGCCTACAACAACAATAGCCATATCTTCTCTCTCTTTCCGATTTTATGAACGCTCAAAGGCGTGGACCCAGTCGGCACTGAAATAATAGACAAGCAGAATAACCACGCTGATAAACCATGTGATGGGGTACACCCAGTTTACCACGGCAATGGAATTGTAGATGGGAACCACGATCTCAAGTATGCTCACGCGGATAAGACACCAGCTTATCAGCATGGTCGCCATGGGGATGACGGCCTTGCCCGCGCCGCGCAGTACCGCCGCGAGGCAGTGCGTGAGCGCCAGCAGGAAGAAGAACAGCACGCATATATGGCACTTCTGCACGCCGAACTCGATAGCCTCCGCCTCGGACGTAAAGAAGCCGATGAGCACGGGCGCGGCGAAGTATATGGCAACACCGATAAGCTCCGCCGTGGTTATGGAGCAGATTATGCCGAAGCGGGCACCCTTTTTCGCGCGCTCATACTGCTTCGCGCCGAGGTTCTGTCCGACGAAGGTGGTGATTGCGATGGTGAAGCTCGTTATCGGGAGGAAGGCGAAGCCCTCTATCTTCGAGTACGCGCCGCAGCCCGCAACGGCCATGGTGCCGAAGGCGTTAATATTGGACTGCACGACGACGTTTGCGATGGCGATAACGGAATTCTGGAGTCCGGAGGGCAGGCCGTAGCGGACGATGAGCTTCATCATCGGCCAGTCGAAGCCGACCTCTCTGAGTCTGAGCCTGTAATCCTCGTTCGTGGTCATCAGCCGGTACATACAGAGGAAAACGCTGACGAACTGGGATATGACCGTGGCCACGGCCGCGCCGCCCACGCCGGTGCCGAGCTTTGCGATAAAGACTATATCCAGCACAACGTTCAAAACCGAGGAAATGATCAGATAGATGAGCGGATGCGTGCTGTCGCCCACGGCCTGCATTATGCCGCGCAGGCCGTTATAGAGCACCATGCTGAGACTGCCCGCGAAGTAGAGGCGGATATAGGTGCAGGACTGCTCCATGATATCCTCGGGTGTTCCCATCCAGCGGAGTATCGTGGGCGTAAAGGTGGTGCCCAGCACCGTGAGGATGAGCGCCGCGACAAGGCTGAAAGCTATGTTCGTATGTATGGCCGAGCGCATTTTGTCCGTCTCGCCCGCGCCGAAATAGCGGGAGATGGCCACGCCCGCGCCGGCGGATATGCCGCCGAAAAAGCTGACCAGCAGGAACACCAGGTTTCCCGTAGCGCTGACCGCCGCCAGCGCGCCGCTTCCCAGCAGGTTTCCCACGATCAGCGCGTCCGCAGTATTATAAAGCTGTTGAAAAAGATTTCCGATGAACAACGGCACCGCGAAGCGCACCATCTGGCCGCCTATCGAGCCCTCCGTCATCAGAGTCTGTCCGTGTTTCAATATATTACTCCTCTTTTCTGCTCTCTTCGACTATATTGTATATATTATACGGGCTCTCTCAATTTCTGTCAATCCCGTTTGCTCCGCGCTCTCAGAGAGCGTAGGCGGCAAGAAGCCTTTGCCGCTCCTTCCGGTCGGGTATGAGCGCCTCCACCTCGGCGTAAAAGCGTGCGGAGTGGTCGGGATGCAGAAAATGAGCAAGCTCATGCACGACGACATATTCCATGCACTCCCTCGGCACCGAGATGAGCGCGGTATTGAAGGTTATCACGCCCTTTGTACACGCGCAGCTTCCCCAGCGGGAGCTCATGCGGCGAAATTTAAGCATTGGGAAGCTCACTCCCCGCGCCGCGAAATACGGATACACCGCCTCGCACGCGGCCCTCACCGTCTCCCCGCATCGCTCGCGAAGCCACCTTTCCATGACCCGGCGTCGAAGCTCGGTATCCCCGGGCTCTCTCACCGTGAGCGTTATACTCTGCCCGTCGTACTCGACGCGGTTTACTGTCCCCGCGCAAACGGCAAGCGGCACCGCCGCGCCCATATACCTCACGGTATCGCCCGGGGCAAAGTCAAGCTTCGCCGGTGAGATCTGTTCCCGGCTATTCTCCCGTTCGAGCGCGCGCAGGATAAGGGCGGCGTTCCTGCGCATGAAGTCCTCCACGGCGCCGACCGGGACGCCCCGCGCCGCCGAAACATATATCCCATCCGCCCGGACACGGAGGTTCAGGTTCTTCACGCGCTTGCGCTCAAGCTCGTATTCAACTGTCTTTCCGTTTAGAACGATTTTCCTTTTCATATTGCATACAGGGGGTCAGCCCTTCCCCGTTGAGTGTGTAAAGGAAGTCCCTTTCCTTGGCTCCCCTCCGGGGAAGCTGAGCTTGCCAAAAATGCACCAGTGCCTTGGCTCCCCCTCCGGGGGAGCTGGACGAAATCTTTGATTTCGGACTGAGAGGGCAAACAAAACTGACCCTCTCTGCGACTCGCCAAGAGCCGCCGCAAGCGGCGGTTGCTCGCTTGCATGGCGCCTGCGGGCGCACAAGTCCCGGTGTCATTCAGACAAATTTATATATGGTAGTCTCCCTGTACATTTCGCCGGGGCGGAGCACCGTGGACGGGAAGTCCGGGAAATTCGGGCTGCACGGATAGTGCTGTGTCTCAAGGCAAAGCCCCGAACGGTGAGCGTAGTGCGCGCCGTTTTTGCCCTCGGAATCAACGAAGTTTCCGGTGTAGAGCTGTATGGCGGGCTGGGTGGTGTAGCACTCCATGCCGATGCCGCTTTTGTCGCCGCGCAGTGTGGCGGCCTTTCTCAGCTCTCCCGCCGTGCCGCCGAGGATATAGTTGTGGTCATATCCCCCGCACAGGCGTAGCTGTTCATACTCCGCGCCGATATCGCGCCCCACGGCTTTTTCCTCTGTGAAGTCCATCGGCGTGCCGCACACCGGGAGTACGCGCCCGGTGGGGAGCGTCCCCGCGCCGCCCTCGGTGAAATACTCCGCGTCGAGCCGCAGCGTGTGGCCGAGGATATCGCCGCTGTCGTGGCCGTTGAGGTTAAAGTAGCTGTGGTTCGTGAAGTTCAGCACCGTCGGCGCGTCCGTCACGGCGCTGTAGTCGATGATGAGCGCGTTATCCTCGCTGAGAGTATATTTCACGCCGACGCTCACATTCCCGGGAAGGCCCTCCTCCCCCTCGGGGCTGAGGTAAAAGAGCTCAAGGCAGTCCTCTCCCGGCGCGGCGCGGAACATCGTCTTTGTCAGTATGCCGTGCAGATGGTTTTCCCCCTCGTTCGGCGGCAGTCGGTACTCCCTGCCGTCAAGCACGAAGCGTGAGCCCTTTATACGGTTGGCATAGCGCCCGACGAACGCGCCGAAATAGCAGGTGCCGTTTTCGTACCCGGCCACATCGTCACAGCCGAGCACGGTGTCGATGCTCTCCCCGCCCGGCGCGGCGACGCGGAGGCTGTGAACGGTGCAGCCGAAGTCGAGCACACCCACGCTCATCCCCGCGGAATTTTCAAGTGTATAGAGTGTCACGGCCTCGCCCCGCGAGGTAAAGCCGAAGGGACGCGAAGAAATGTTTATCATAATGAGTACCCTCCCACAGCGGATGCACCCATTATAAACATTCCCGCGTCCCTCAGTCAATCATTTTTCATAGCGGCCGCTCACGGCGGCGACCCGCTCGCGCATCTCCGAGCGTACCCGCTCTGGCGAAAGTATCTCCGCCTCGGCGCCGAAGCCGAACACCCACGCGAAAAACTGCGGGCTGACCTCCACCTCAACGGAGACGATAAAGCTCTCCTCCCCATCGCGTATTATCATTATGTCCCTGCCGAAGCGGTCTATCACCGCGCCCGCAAGGCGGTTTGAAAAGCGTATTCGGACGGTCTCCTGTTCCCCGGTGAACATACCGAAAACTCTTTTCGAGTACGCCGACATATCTATCCGCTCGAACTCCTCGCGCCCCTCACGGAATTTTCCAATGGTCTCTATGGCGGCCATCTTGTCCACGCGATAGTGCTTGAGCTTTTCCGCCTCACCGTCCCACGCGAGCATATAGTAATTCTCGTCGTCCCACATGAGCGCGAACGGGCTCACCTCGTACCACGCACCGTTGCGCCGGGCGCGGCGCTCCTTGCCCACGGTGTATTCATAATAATGGAAGCGTATCATCTGGTTCTTCGCGATGGCGCCGGATATTTCGTCAACGTTGTAGTAAACGCTCTCGTTCATGCTCTTGACACGGCCGCGGACGAACACCTGCCGCGAAAGAAGCTGTGCGTCGAACACGCTCGCAAGGCTCTCTATCTTCTTTATGAGCGAGAGTGTCTTTTTCTGCGTGATGAATTTTGAGGACTGCACACTGTCCACAAGGAGCTTGAGCTCCGGCAGCTCGAACTCACGCGAGGCAACATAGTAGCCGCTGACCTTCCCCCTGCACGGGAGGATATCCACGCCGAACTCCCGCAGTGCCTCAATATCACTGTAAATGCTCTTGCGCTCGGCGGAGATGCCGTGCTTTTCAAGCTCGGATATTATCTGTGCGACGCTCACCGGGTGGCTCTCGTCCGAATTGCGCATGAGATACTGCATGATGTACAGGATCTTCAGCTTCTGTCTTTCTGATTTGGCCATGGCTCGATCTCTCCTTTTCTCGGTCTACGCTGTGATAATATCACGTTGACTGTCCAATAAAGGGGTCTTGCGGCTTTCATGGGGCACAGAGTCCGCCTCTGCGCGCACATACGGGCGGAGGCTCGCACATATACATTAAGTACCAAGCGTTGGGAGTGGTGCAAGTGTATACAAATATTGAGGAACGCTCACGGGATCTGGCCGTGTATATAATCGAAAACAAGGCTACTGTCCGCGCCGCCGCAAGGCAGTTCGGCGTTTCCAAGTCCACTGTCCACAAGGATCTGACCGAGCGTCTGCCGAAGCTGAGCCCCGCTCTTTACCGGCAGGTGCGGGAGCTCCTCGACCTGAACAAGGCGGAGCGGCACATTCGTGGCGGGATGGCCACGCGGAGGAAATATAAAGGGGAATAGCGCACATCTCTGTCCGCCGGGTCACAGGCCCGGCGGCATTCTTCTCAAAGCTCCTCGACGAGGGTGATACCCTCCTGACGGGTGAGCGACTCGGTAAGCTCTCCGATGGGGTGCTTTTTGTCCATCCGCACGGAGACCATCGCGCAGTAGCAATGGCTGTCGCCGTTGGCTATGCGGCTTATCTCAAGCCCGGTGAGCTTCGCCTTCATGCTCTTTACGGTGAATATCGCCTTTTCGATGGCGTTCGCGTCGGTGTATTCAATATAGAGGTTCGCGTCCGTTGCCGTGCGGGCAAAGCGATACTCGAGCCGGACGAGCAGTATCTCCGCGAAGAGCACCGCAAGCGTCGCGAACAGCGCCGCCTCCGCATAGCCCGCGCCGCACATGAGGCCGATTATCGCGGCCACCCACAGTCCCGCCGCCGTCGTCAGACCCTTGACGTGCTGGCGTTTTGTGACGACGATGGTGCCCGCGCCGATGAAGCCTATTCCCGCGATGACCTGTGCGCCCAGGCGCGCGATGTCGGTGTACAGCCCCAGCACCAGATAGAGATACTGGCTGGTCAGCGTGGTCATTGCCGCGCCGAGGCATATGAGTATATGAGTACGAAAGCCCGCCGGGCGGCGCTTGTACTCGCGTTCTATTCCGATAAGTCCGCCGCAGAGCATGGCAAGGGCGAGCCTTACCGTCACGGACAGCAGGTCCATTTCTCTGACAAAATCAAAGCAGTGCAGCATTTCTCACCCTCCCTTATATTTCTTCGACATAGGTGATGCCGTCTACCGCGGATATCTCCGCCAGCACCTCGGTGTGGTTGCTGTGAGGCTTTATGAGCAGAGTAAACACGGCGATAACGGAGCTGATGCTCCCGTGCTGTTCCTTTTCTATCTCGACGTCAACGACATGGTGCCCCGAGGACTTGAGCAGTGTGACCACACCGCTCAGGCTCTCCATGCCCTCCATCTCGACATGGACGTTGAGGTTCTTTGACATGGAGTTCATTGCCTCCTCCAGCACAGGCAGGAATTCAAGGCAGAGCAGGATGAGCAGGCACCCGATAAGCATACACTCGTAAAAGCCCGCGCCGATGGCAAGCCCCATGCACGCCGAGGCCCACAGTCCCGCCGCCGTGGTGAGACCCTTTACCTCCTGCCGCCCGGTGACGATGATAGTGCCCGCGCCGAGAAAGCCGACGCCGTTGATGACCTGCGCCCCGAAGCGCGACACGTCCGTTTTTATTCCGACCTCCTTCGCGACAGAGAGCCACGGTCCGTTGAGCATCAGGTCGAGATACTGGCTGAGCATCACCGTGAGCGTGGCGCCCAGCGCGACCAGCATATATGTACGAAAGCCCGCGCCGCGGTTCTTTTTTTCTCTCTCAAAGCCGATAATGCCGCCGTTGATTATCGCGAGCACTATCCTCAGCATCATTGAGGGCGTGTTGAGCTCTCTCAGATACGCAATTATGTTTTCCATTTCTATACCTGCCAATTTATTAACAGCTTTAGCCTGTTTCTTTACCTGTTTATTATAACTGTGTTTTATGATTATATTAGACCCGGCAGGAAATTTCAAGTCATTTTATCTCTTTTATCGAAATTTTTCTGCCTGTATTTTGTGCAGTATTGCCAATCGCGCCGCCTGTCGAATTTGCGGTCATAAGCCTTTGCATATTTCCCGCCCCGGGTAAAGCTTCCCCCGACCGCGTCACAGGGCGGCCGGGGGAAGAAAATAATATGCTCGGTCTGTCAAAGAAGCACTAATCCCTTGGCCCCCTCCGGGGGGCTGAGCATGACAAGGATACACCACCTTAGCTCCCCTCCGGGGGAGCTGGACGAAATCTTTGATTTCGGCCTGAGAGGGCATGAGAGGGAACGGGAGCCCTCTCATCTCCGTGCCGGGAGCCGCCGCAAGCGGCGGTTGCTCGCTTGCATGGCGCCTGCGGGCAAAGCGTCACGCCGCGTCAGTACGAGTACACTCCACCGCCGATGAATTCGCGGATAAGCGCGTCCTCGGCAACGTACTTCGCGTCGATCTCGCCGAAGAGCTGTAACGCGGGCAGCACCTCACGCAGCTCGTCATAGCGCTCTATTCCCTCGGGGATGGTGCGAAACAGCTCCGTCGCGGTGCGGTTGAACACCGGCAGCTCGTATGGCATGGTGGAGTCGAACTGATAATTTGCCTTATTCTTGAAGGGGGAGATGTTGTTCTTCTCGCCGCGTCGGACGTTTGCCCACATGCTCATGGTCTCCGCCGGGTCGGAGCCCCGGAAGTTATAATCGCGCACGGTACGGCGCACGAGGCGGAACCATGTGCGCTTGAAAACGGGCTGGCCGTTGAAGAGCACGTCGCTCTGCGCGGATATGTAGAGCTTGAACGCATCGGGGTGCTGTCCGGTTATCATGTCGTTGAGCGCGTGGATGCCCTCGAAGATAACTATCTCGTCGCTTTTGAGCTTTATGGACTTTGACGGCTCCTGAATACGCATTTTTCTGGAGAACTCATATTTCGGAATGAAAACGCGCCTGCCCTGCGCGAGCATGGTGAAGTGTTTATTGAGAAGCTCCATGTCGAGGCACAGCGGGGATTCAAGGTCGTAATCCCCTTCGGCCGTGCGGGGCGTTGTCTCCGGGTCGATGGTCTTGAAGTAGTCGTCCATGCCGACATAATGGGTGCCGATGCCGCGGCGGTTGAGCTCCTCGGCGATCTTCATTGAGGTAGTCGTCTTGCCGGAGCCCGACGGCCCCGCGAGCAGGACTATGGGACTTTTACAGCGGTTTTCAATGATAAGCTCCGCCGCCCTCTCGACCTTCTTGCGGTACACCTCGTCGCTTTCCTCGACGAAGCCCGCGGGGTCGGCAACTGTTTTGAGATTTATTTCACTCAGATCGTATGCCATGTCTTATCCTCCAGATAGAATTCGCTTATTCTTTTCTTCCCGGCACATATTTTCTCGATGCCGGCGATATATTCCTGCGGGTATTTGGGCTCCATTACGCGGATATTTCTCCCCTCGCCGGGGCAGACGAGCTTGGTTGAGCCGCCGCCTCCCATGGCGATTATACTGCACAGCTCCTCCATTATGCATATGTTATAGAGATTCACATACCCGTCCTTCGCCCAGCCGACGTTCTCGAAGCCGCCGGACATGAACTTCTGCCTATAGAGGTAGTAGGGCGAATACCCCGCCGCGGTGAGCCTTTCGCGGGCGATATCCAGCATGGCGGAGACCTCCGCACCGGTGGGAAGCTGTGCCCCCTCAAGAGTGATGCGCGAGCCCCTCTTCAGCGACAGGGTGTGTACGGTAATATTCTCGGGCGCGAGCGCAAGCACCCGCTCCATCGTGTTGCGAAAGCTCTCTACCGTGTCGGTCGGAAGCCCCGCAATGAGGTCCATGTTCACCGCAAAGCCGCCGACCGTGCGCACCTTTTCCAGCGCCTCCTCCACATCCGCCGCCGTGTGCCGCCGCCCTATGGCCGCAAGAACACCGTCGGACATGGTCTGGGGGTTGACGCTTACGCGGTCAACGCCGTGAGCGCGCAGTACCGCAAGCTTTTCGGGCGTAATGGTGTCCGGGCGTCCGGCCTCCACGGTGTATTCCCGCAGAGCGCTCAGATCAAAGCCGTGCGCGAGCGCGGTGCAGAGCGTTTCGAGCTGTTCGGCCGAGAGCGTGGTGGGCGTTCCCCCGCCCATGTATACCGACACGACACGCAGGCCGAGCCGCCGCACCTCCGCCGCCGTCGCGGAAATATCCTCAAGCAGTGCCTGCATGAACGGCTCAATGAGCTTCATGCTCTTCTCGACCGACTGGCTCACAAAGCTGCAATACGCACAGCGGGTCGGGCAGAACGGTATACCCACATACAGGCAGACATCTCTCGCATCGAGGGACGCGGCGGCCTTTACCGTCTCGCGCGCCGTGTCCATGCACAGCCGCGCGCGCTCCTCCGTCACGTCGTAATCCTCCGTGAAGCGCCTGAGCGCCTCCTCCTCCGAAGCGCCGGAGGCAAGTATGCCGCAGAGTATCTTCCCGGGTCTTACCCCGGTGAGCGCACCCCACGCCGGGCGCTCGATGCCGTAGCTCCTTGCCGCGCGGTATACCGCGTTTTTGATGAGCCTCTGGCAGAAGCGGTCGCGGATAAGCTCGCTCGAAATAGCGTCGTTTTTCACCGCCGCACGGCCGACGCAGTGCTTACCGCCTATATACAGGCGGCAGCTTGCGGTGGTAAAGTGTTCTCCCCGGCTCAGCCGTATCTCGAGTCTGTCGCCCTCGGGCTTTCCGTCCGGGTACTCCGGTCGCTCGGTGGGAAAAAGCGTGAGCAGTATCTGCTCCGCCGCGTATTTATAATCGTGTCCGTACAGGTAAAGTCTCACTGTGCTCCCGCTCCGTCTCCTATTTTATCATAATATTATAACAGAGTTAGCTTTAGAACACAATCGCAAACCCATGGCACGAAAAAATTTTCAAAAATTTCAAAAAACATTGGAAATTCAGTGAAGAAAGGTGTAAACTGTATACATGAGTAATAGTATGGGGGAGATTGTGGATGTTTTCGGTCGGAGAAAAAATCATTTACGGAGAGAACGGCGTATGTACGGTGGAGCTTATCGCGCCTCTGCCCATGACAGGTGCGGATAAGGACAAGCTTTATTATCACCTCACCCCTTACGTCGGCAGTGGGACGTACTATGCACCCGTGGATTCCGGCGCGTTCATGCGCCCCGTGATGAGCCGGGAGGAGGCGCTTGCCCTTATCGACGCAATGCCGGGTATCGAGCCCGCCATATGCAACGACAGCCGCTTTAACCATGTGGACGCTTTTTATAAGGAGCTTTTCCGTCTCCACAGCAACGAGGCTCTTGTCTCCGTGATAAAGGGACTGCGTTGCCGCATGGCCGAGCGCAAGACCAAGTCCAGCCGTGCCGAGGCCACCATGAAGCGTGCCAAGGATATACTTCACGGTGAGCTGTCCGTGGCGCTGGGGATAGACTTCGGCGAGGTCGAGGCGTACATAGCCAGCCGCCTGAATGAGGTGTAAGCCGCAGACAAGGCATAAGACACAGACAATTTTATAGCAAGCTCAAGCCTGCGCCCCCGGAGGATACCCCCCCGGGGCGCAGGCTATAGTCTGAAGTGCAACACCCCGAAAGAAGGAGACAGCACGCAGGCTTTCAGCTTGTCAAAAAAGTTCTCTTGAACTTTTTTGACTGCGCTTCTCCTGCCGCG
>CAZPLL010000027.1:0-21559 GCA_964587485.1 uncultured Oscillospiraceae bacterium
CCTTAACTTATTATACGATTTCACTTATGTTTATTCTTCCCTTGGAAGCTGATAATGGCAAATACAAGGGCAAGAAAATCTGATAACAAGATATAACAGAATGTGGCAATCGGAGAATTGTGACGTATGTGTGATTATATTATACTGGAGGATTTATTATATGGACAAGTACAATTTTGATGAAAGCAATGGTTTATGGTATGAATTACAGGGGGATTATTATATCCCTTGTCTGCATATAAGCGAAATATGAAAAATGTGAGTTGGCTCTTTGCAAAGAAAACTTGGAAAAAGTATTGACAAGAAAACTTGGCGGATATATAATAAGAACACGCCAAGAAAACTTGGCAATTCTATTTGGAGGTTTTTCTATGAATAAGGAAGAAATATTGGAGAAAAGCAGAGCAGAAAATAAGAATAAGGACATCTATGAACAAGAGATTTTGAAGCAGGCGAATTCGAGTGCAGTTATGGTAATGATGGTTCTTGCGACAGTATTCTTTGCCGTACAGATATTTGTCGGCGGCGGTACGAATTGGGGCATATGGGCACTTGTTTTAAGCTCAAACATGACAACACTCTGGGTGAAGTATATAAAACTTCGCCGTAAACACGAGCTTGTGATGTCAATTGTCTATACGATACTTGTAGCCGCATTTTCTGGGTCACACATCTATAATTTGATTGTGTCATCTACGATCTTATAAGGCGGTGATGATTTGGATGATAAGCTCATATTAAAAAACAATCTCAAGAAAGCACGAACAGAACGGAAGCTATCGCAAAACCAACTGGCAGAGATGGTTGGTGTGTCACGTAATACAATCAGCTCTATTGAAACGGGACAGTTCAATCCTACAGCTAAATTAGCGTTGGTTCTGTGTATTGCTTTAGATAAAAAATTTGAAGAACTATTTTATTTTTAATCGAAGGCAATGTCTAAAGAAACACCCTGCAAGCCGAAAAACTTGCAGGGTATTTTGTTATGTTCTGATATATATATTCAGTATGCAAAACATGAATTACACATGAAAGCGATCAATGCATTTGTTATTGCGGAACACAATAAATCAATCGCTTTATTAGAGAGACTGGGCTTTACAAGAAAGCAGTTGTTGAAGAACGATACAGAGAACAAGGGTAAAAATGCAGATAGATATTGGTACAAGTTGGCGTTGTAATAGCTTTCCGGTAAACAACTGAATACCGAAAAACTGACCGTTGACCGGTCGCAATGTGCGAAAAGTTGGCGGTATTTTTTATACCCATTTTCAAAAAAAGGAGGTCATGAAATATGGCAAAACAGAAAGCATCGGTGCGAAAATGCCACACCGATGCTTAAACTGTTTTATGAATACCTACCGAATGGCAGGCGTTCTTTCTTACAGCTTTTTGCGCTTGATAAAATTGTTTGCAACTATCAGGAGATGAAGCGTTTGTCTCATTTTGTGAATAACAAGAAAGTGGATCAGCCGGTGACTGAAGCTGAGACGGGAGAAAAAATCACAGTTTTTGTAATTCGGATGCTTTTCGAGATAGTCACAAAGGAGCGTATCCTGAACCGCGCTTTTCGCGTCGATGGTGTTTACGCGAGTGGCGGCAGAGAGAAACGCATGGTGAAAGGCTATGAACTCAAGCTGCTCACTGTATTTTTCGTAAAGCCCATGGGCACGGTAAAAATCAGTCAGATCGTCTACAGCGTCTATTATTTCCAAATTTCGCCCGGTGTCCGCCGAATTCGTTATTGACCCTGAACGTTGTAAATACAGATACCACGGCTTGCCGGTGCTGATTATATGCTCTGCCCGGGGATAGAGCTTCGGCACGGTGCGCAGATCCTCATACCACACTCGGCTCGGGAATTCAACACCGCTTTCTGTGAAAAGTCCGCGGCGGAATATCTTGTTACACGCGCACGGAGACTCGGTCAAAAGCTCCGGGCACTCCTCAAAGGAGAACTCGCCGAGCCTCTCACAGCCCTGTATGCGGCCAAGCTCAAGCCCGTCCACGTTTACGGAAACAAGATCGTACAGGCACAGGTCAAAATCTTCCCTGAGGATCTCAAGCATTTCCGGTACCGCGCCGGGAGCAAGACAGTCATCGCTGTCAAGAAAAACAAGATAGTCACCGCGGGAGGCGTGTATTCCGACGTTCCGTGCCGCGCCGAGCCCTCCGTTTGACGTTGAGATAAGTCTGATGAGCGACGCATATCTACTCTCGAACTCTGCGGCTATGGCGGGGGAAGAGTCGGTCGAGCCGTCGTTGACGACGATTATTTCGTACCCGGAAAGCTCTGGATAAATTATCGAATCAAGGCATTTTGCCAGATATTTTTCAACATTATAGACCGGCACGATTATACTGAGCCGTGGCATATTCATCACTCCAGACAAACCCATTTTACCATATCCCGGAGTGCGCTTTCAATACAAAAAGTTTAATTCTTTTTAGTTGCTTATCCCGTGCATCAGGGTGTATAATAGAATGAACATCTGTTGACGGGAGATAGCCATGAGCAACAAAAAGAAGAAAAATCGCGAAGAGAACGCCGTGCCTCAGGAGATACAGAACAGACGCGAGGTGTACGACTGGATACAGTGCCTCATTTCGGCGCTTATAATCTGCGTGCTGGTTTTTGTGTTTTTCATCAGAGTTATCGACGTAGTCGGCACATCCATGCTGCCAACGCTTCAGCACGGGAACAAAATGCTTGTATCCGGATTCCTGTACCAGCCGAAACGCGGGGATGTAGTTGTGTTCAAATCTGACTCATACGACCCCGACAAGGCGCTGGTAAAGAGAGTCATCGCGGTCGGTGGAGACGAGATTAACATTGACTTCGACAAGGGTATAGTCTACGTTAACGGAGAGCCTATAGATGAGCCGTATATCAACGAGCTTACCAAAACAAAGCTTGACTTTATAGGTCCCAAGGAGGTTCCTGAGGGATGCGTGTTTGTAATGGGCGATAACCGCAACGCCTCCACAGACAGCCGCGACAGCCGCATAAGCATGGTAGACAGCCGTCTTATCCTCGGCAAGGTATACTTTGTGCTGTTTCCCCTTGATGATTTCAGGCTGGTGGAATGATGGACGAAATACAATTCGAAAAAATGAATATTCAGTGGTTCCCCGGCCACATGACCAAGGCGCAGAGGATGATCGAGGAAAACATAAAGCAGGTCGACGCTGTCTGCGAAATACTTGATGCGCGTATACCGAGATCAAGCAGGAATCCTGACATTGACCGACTCGCGGCCGGAAAGCCCAGACTTGTTATACTCAACCGTGTTGATCTTGCCGACCCCGAAATGACCGCAAAGTGGAAAAAGTATTTTGAATCGAAGGGCATGGCGATACTTGAGACCGACGCCAAAAGCGGGAAGGGGGTCAACGGCTTCGCTGCCGCGGTACGTCGCCTCCTTGCCGACAAGCTCAGAGAGTATGAGGCCAAGGGTCAGATTGGCAGAACGCTTCGCGTGATGATCCTCGGTATACCGAACGTTGGAAAATCAACGTTTATAAATAAAGTCGCGGGACGCAAGGCGGCAATCGCCGGAGACAAGCCGGGCGTAACGCGAGGCAAGCAGTGGATAAGCATAGATTCCGGTCTTGACCTTCTTGATACTCCGGGTATACTCTGGCCAAAGTTTGATTCGCAGGAGGTAGGCGAAATGCTTGCTATCACTAACGCGATCAAGGCTGACGTGCTTGATAAGGAAACTCTGGGCGCAAACTTCATGTTGCGTCTGCGGGCTATGTACCCGGATGCACTACGCCAGCGCTATAAATTTGAGCCGGATCCCGAGGCAAACGGCTATGAACTTCTTGAGGCCGCTGCAAAAAAGCGTGGTTTTCTTGTCTCAAAGGGAGAGTATGATATAGAACGTATGGCGAACACCCTCTTGGGCGAGTATCACGACGGCAAGCTTGGCCGACTGACACTGGAGCAGCCCGATGAATGAACTCTGGAGCATTGAAAACGAGATATATGACAGCGGTGTGAAGCTTTTGTGCGGTGTTGATGAGGCGGGGCGCGGCCCACTGGCAGGCCCGGTATGTGCCGCTGCGTGTATTCTCCCACGGGGACTTGTTATCGACGGGCTTGACGATTCAAAAAAGCTGTCGGAAAAGAAGCGGCGCGAGTTCTTTGTACTGATTCAAAAGGAAGCGATAAGCTTCGGCATTGCTTTTGCATCCGTCGAGGAAATAGAGGAGCACAACATACTCAACGCGACTTTTATTGCTATGAACAGAGCAATAGGAAAGCTTGATATAGCGCCGGAGCTTGCACTTATCGACGGCAACCGCGCGACCGGGATAGAAATGCCCGCGCGATGCATTATCAAGGGAGACTCAAAATGCGCGGATATTGCCGCGGCATCCATCCTTGCGAAGGTCACCCGTGACGAATACATGCTTGAAATGGCAGAGAAATATCCGAAATATCATTTTGATAAGCATAAGGGATACGGTACGAAGCTTCATTACGAAGCACTGCGGGAGTATGGGCCGTCGCCGATACACCGTATGAGCTTTCTGAAAAAGGTACACTGATGGAGAAAAAAGCGCTTGGCCAATGGGGAGAGTCGCGTGCGGCGGCCTATCTGCGTCGGCACGGCTATAAAATTATCGTCACTAACTATGCCTGTCGTGGCGGAGAGATAGATATCATCGCCCGGAAACGAGACTTTGTGGTTTTTATTGAGGTTAAGCTCAGAAAAAACGCAGACTTTGCCCAGGCGAGAGAGTTCGTCACCCGGGCAAAGCAGGAGCGCATTATGCTGACGGCGCAGCTTTGGCTTGCCGCCAATGATTGCGAGCTTCAGCCCCGCTTTGATGTGATAGAAATATACGCCCCCGACGGGCCGGATGGCAAGATTGACATCCGGCACATTGAGGACGCGTTTGGCGTTTAGATGACCGTGCTGACCACGGTCACGTTAAGCCCTCTCAGCAGGTGCCTCTGGGGCAGAAGGTAGAACAATAGGTTTCGCCCTTGCTGTTTGCCTTTTCGTTCTGGACGCTGATGTGTGTCGCACAGCACTTGCAGTCGGTGGTGTTGTATTTACAGCTTGATACGTCGCAACCGACGCCGGGTATAATGTTATCGTTTTTCTTGCCGCTCATTTTCTCGGCCTCCTTTTTGTTTGGTACTTTTATTATCTGCAATGCTCACAGCTTTTATCGGAGGAATTTTTTTAATGGCGTTATATGCTATCGGAGATACGCATCTTGCCATCGGCAAGGATAAGCCGATGGACATTTTCGGAGAAAAATGGAAAAACCATACCGAAAAACTACGTGTCGGATTCTCCTCCCTCGGCGCGGACGATACCTGTGTTATCTGCGGTGATTTAAGCTGGGGCATGGGAATAAACGACACGCTTGAGGATTTTAAGTTTATTGACTCTCTGCCCGGGAAGAAGATAATCCTCAAGGGCAATCATGACTACTGGTGGACTACGGCGGCTAAAGCGAAAAAATTCTTTGCTCAAAATGACATAACCACGATAGACATACTCCACAATAACTTTTTCGAGTACGGTGAATATGCGCTCTGCGGTACACGAGGCTGGTTTTATGAGGAGGAGCGCGGCGGTGAGCACGACAAAAAGATAATGAACCGCGAGGTCATGCGCCTCGCAAACTCACTGGAGCTTGCGGGCGAGAGGAAAAAGCTGGTTTTTCTTCACTATCCTCCCGTTTATATGCATTATGAGTGCCGGGAGATACTCGAGCTAATGAAGCAAAACGACGTTAGACTCTGCTGTTATGGCCACATTCACGGCAGAGGGTGCGCCAGTGCCTTTAACGGATGGCGTGACGGAACCGAATACAGGCTCGTCTCTGCCGATCATCTCAATTTTACCCCGATAAAGCTACTTGATTAATAAAAAAACATTGCTTTTATGTTCAATTTCTGTTATCATATCCAAGTGCGTGTATACATAGATTAGGAGGAATTCAAATCATGATCGTCAAGAACGTAGAAAAGAAAGAAAACACTATCGTTTTTCAGGTAGAGAGCGATGCCGCGGAGTTTGAAGCTGCCGTTAATGCCGCTTACCTCAAGAACAAGAGCAATATAGCTATCCCCGGCTTCCGCAAGGGCAAGGCTCCCCGCACGGTCGTCGAGGGTATGTACGGTGCCGACGTGTTCTATCAGGACGCGATGGATGACCTTGCACCAAAGGCCTTTGAGCAGGGCATTACAGAGAAGGAAATCAAGTTCGTCGGCGCGCCCTCCATCGTTGATGTAAATATCACCGACGAGCGCACCGTTTCCTACACCTTCTCCGTTGAAGCATATCCTGAGGTCACCCTTGGCCAATATAAGGGCCTCGAGGCTGTCCGCCAGATTTTTGAGGTTTCCGAGGATGATATCGCAAACGAGATCGAGAACGCCCGCAAGCAGAACTCCCGCAAGGTGAGCGTTGAGCGCGAGGCTCAGATGGGTGACTTCGCCAATATCGACTTTGACGGCTATCTCGATGGTGAGCGTTTCGACGGCGGCAAGGCTGAGGGATATGACCTTGAGCTCGGTTCCAACTCTTTCGTCCCCGGCTTTGAGGAGCAGGTCGTCGGTATGAAGATCGGCGAGGAAAAGGACATTGACATCACCTTCCCCGAGCAGTATGTAGAGGGACTGGCCGGCAAGGCTGTTGTATTCAAAATCAAGCTCAACAGTCTCAGCGTTACCGAACTGCCCGAGGTTGACGACGAGTTTGCTCAGGATAACGGATTTGACACTCTTGATGAGTACAAGGCCGACGTCAAGGCCAACATCGCAAAGCGTTTCGCGGAAGAGGCTGAGGCTGCTGTCCGTTCTTCCATCATGCGTCAGGCTTCTGAGAATACCACCGTTTCCGTCCCCGAGGTCATGATAAATGAGAAGATCGAAGAGATGGTTCGCAATTATGCCGCGAACTTCGGCATGAGCGACAGCAGCATCCCCATGGACAAGCTTCTTGCCACTCTCGGTATAGACGAGAACATGATGGAGCAGAATCTCCGTCCCTCCGCTGAGATTCAGGTCAGAAACGAGCTCATGATCGAGGCTATCATTGCCGCAGAGGGCATCGAAGCCACCGAGGAAGAGGTCGAGGAGTACATCGCGAAGATTGCAGAGAGCTACAACATCCCCGCCGACAACATCAAGACCTACTTCGGCACGGATTACATCACCAACGAGCTCAAGAAGGAAAAGGCTACCGACCTCGTTATCAACAGCGCGGTCATCACCGAGGAAGCCTTTGAGCCCAAGTTCGACAAGGCTGAAGAGACTGCCGAAGAAAAGGCAGAGGAGAATGCGGAATAATTTTCCGCGGATAGGGATATGCTCTCTTGGATGCTGATAATTAGGAGGAGAGTTTAATACAATGAGTTTAGTGCCTTATGTAGTTGAGCAGACCAGCCGCGGGGAGCGCTCATACGATATTTTTTCCCGCCTGCTGAATGACCGCATAGTCATGCTCAGCGAGGAAGTGAACGACACCACAGCAAGCCTTATCGTTGCCCAGCTTCTTTATCTCGAAGCACAGGATCCCGACAAGGACATACAGTTTTATATCAACAGCCCCGGCGGCAGTGTGACCTCCGGCCTTGCGATATATGACACCATGCAGTACATCAAGCCTGATGTTTCGACTATCTGCATTGGTATGGCCGCATCCATGGGCGCGTTCCTGCTGTCCTCCGGTGCAAAGGGTAAGCGTATCGCACTTCCCAACGCCGAGATAATGATACATCAGCCCTCCGGCGGAAGTCAGGGTCAGTGTACAGATATCCAGATCCAGGCTGAGCAGATACTGAAAATCAAGAAGAAGCTCAACGCGATACTGGCTGAAAACACCGGCAAGGCCGTTGAGATTATTGAGCGCGACTGTGAACGTGACCACTTTATGAGCGCTGAGGAAGCAAAGGATTACGGTCTTATTGACAAGGTTATCTACAAGCGCTGAATATTCAGTACGTTATTGGGGAACTGTCAGTTCCCCAATAGCTTTAATTGTTTGGGTGAGGGGAAGAACATGGGAAGAAACGAAGACAAAAGAAACTTTAGATGCTCCTTCTGCGGCAAGCCTCAGTCGCTTGTCGGCAGACTTATTGCCGGAAACGGCAGCTATATATGTGACGAATGCATCCGTATGTGCATGAGCATAGTCGATGACATCCCGGTGACGCCTAAGATAGAGGGGTATGACGGACTTCCCCTTGAGTTTTCAAGACTTCCGAAGCCCTTACAGATCAAGGAGAAACTTGACGAGTATGTTGTGGGGCAGGACAGGGCGAAAAAGGTATTGGCCGTTGCTGTATATAATCACTATAAACGTATTCTCCACGGAGGAAGTGACGACGTTGAACTTCAAAAGAGCAACATTCTGCTTATCGGCCCTACCGGCAGCGGAAAGACTCTTTTCGCTCAGACCATGTCCAAAATGCTGGATATTCCGTTTGCCATAGCCGACGCTACAACACTTACGGAGGCAGGTTACGTCGGCGAGGATGTTGAGAATGTTATACTCAAGCTTTTGCAGGCAGCAAACTTTGATGTTGAACGGGCGCAGAGAGGCATAATCTATATTGATGAAATTGATAAGATTGCGCGCAAGAGCGAGAATGTTTCCATCACCCGCGACGTTTCGGGTGAAGGTGTTCAGCAGGCGCTCCTTAAGCTTCTTGAGGGGACTGTAGCGAACGTTCCGCCCAACGGCGGCCGCAAGCATCCGAATCAGGAATTCATCCATGTTGATACCAGCAATATCCTTTTCATCTGCGGCGGTGCATTCGACGGACTTGATAAGATAATTGAGAAGCGCATGAACAAGAAAACCATGGGCTTCGGCGCAGATATCGTCAGCAATACAGAGCGTGATGTCGGTGAGATATTTGAAAATGTCCAACAGCACGACCTTCTGAAGTTCGGTATTATCCCCGAGCTTGCCGGACGTCTGCCGGTCATTGCCACGCTGGATTCTCTGGGCAGGGATGACCTTGTCCGTATTCTTACTGAGCCGAAAAATTCCATGGCAAAGCAGTATAAGGCTCTTATGAGCTTCGACAACGTGGAGCTTGACTACGAGCAGGAGGCGCTTGAGGCCATTGCCGACAAGGCTATAGAAATGAAGATCGGCGCGCGCGGACTTCGCAGTGTGATGGAGGGCGTGATGACCGACATCATGTACACCGTTCCCTCCGACGGCACTATCAAAAAGGTAGTAATAACCGCGGCGAGTGTGCGCGGAGAGTGCGGTCCCGAAATAATCCGCGATTAACAGCGCCCCTACCCCTAGGAGGATTAATACTATGGCAGAAAAAAATAGAAACGAAAGTATACTGATGCCGATGATGGCGCTCCGCGGTTTGAACGTCTTCCCGCAGATGCTTATGACATTTGACGTGGAGCGTCAGGCGTCGATTGGCTCGCTGAGTGCGGCGCTTCGGACGGATCACATGATTTTCCTTGCGGCGCAGAAGGATATTGCCTGTGATGTTCCGGAGGAAAAGGACATTTATAAGGTCGGCACCGTCTGTCGGATCCGCCAACAGCTCAGACAGCCACGCGGTAATATGTGCCGTGTGATGGTCGAGGGTGTTTATCGCGCCGAAATGCTCAGCGTGAACACTGATCCTGACGGATACACCGCGTCCGTTCGTCCGCTGGATGATTTGACAGAGCGTGTCAGCGAGGCAAAAAAGGAAGCACTCCTTCGCACCTGCGTGTCTCTTTTTGACGAATATCTACATCTGAACCCGGAGGCCGTCAACGAGCAGATATTGAACGTTATGGCAAACCCGGAGCCTTCGTATGTGGTGAGTTATATTGCCCAGAATGTCAGACTCGGTGTGGATGACAAGCAGAAGGTGCTTGAAGAGCGTTATCCCAGCCGCCGGCTCACGCTTCTTGCAAAGCTTCTTAACCGCGAGCTCGACGTGATGACCATTGAAAAAGAACTCAACGACGCGACTCAGGAGGAGCTAAACCAGAATCAACGTGAGTATTATCTGCGCGAGCAGATGAAGATCATCCAGAACGAGCTTGGTGAGGGTGGACAGATAGACGATATTGATGAGTACCGCACTAAAATCAAGGCGCTTCCGGTAAATAACGAGATCCGTGAAAAGCTCCTCAAGGAGTTGACACGGCTCCAGAAGCAGCCCTTTGGCTCATCTGAGGCTGCGGTTATAAGGGGGTATCTGGATACCTGCCTTGAGATACCCTGGGGCATCAAGACCGAGGAGACTATTGACCTCGCAAAAGCGCGTAAAATGCTTGACGAAGATCACTTCGGCCTTGATAAGGTCAAGGAGCGAGTTATCGAATACCTTGCTGTGAAGAAGCTTTCTCCGGAAATAAAGGGTGGACTTATCTGTCTTGTCGGCCCTCCGGGAACCGGTAAGACCAGCATTGCCACGAGCATAGCCCGTGCCACAAATCGCAAGCTTGTCCGCATATCTCTCGGTGGTGTTCATGATGAGGCGGAGATACGCGGACACCGCAAAACCTACATCGGTTCTATGCCGGGGCGCATTATGAGCGGTATCATTCAGGCAAAGTCCTGCAACCCTCTAATGGTGCTTGACGAGATAGATAAGCTCGGCTCTGATTATAAGGGTGATCCGTCTGCCGCCCTGCTTGAAACACTCGACGCAGAGCAAAACAGCAGTTTCCGTGATAACTTCCTCGAAATACCCTTTGACCTTTCCGAGGTGTTCTTTATTACCACGGCCAATACCACCGATACTATACCGAGGGCGTTGCTTGACCGTATGGAGGTCATTGAGCTTTCGAGCTATACCGACGAGGAAAAGCTTCAGATCGCGAAAAAATATCTCGTACCGAAGCAAAGAAAAAAGCACGGACTTAAGGCAAACCAGATCCGAGTAACTGATGACGCCATCCGCGAGATGATCCGCTCATATACGAGAGAGTCGGGCGTCCGCGTGCTTGAACGCACAATAGCGAAGGCCTGTCGCAAGGCGGCCGACGGTATAGCCGAGGAAAAATTCAAATCCCTGTCTCTCAGGCAGGGGATGCTTGAAGACGTGCTTGGCCCGGCGAGATATAAGCCCGAGCGCGTAAGGCTGCGTGATGAGGTCGGCCTTGTACGCGGACTTGCATATACGTCAGTCGGTGGCGAGGTTCTTGATGTTGAGGCGGCTGTCGTTGAAGGTAACGGAAAGCTTGAGCTTACCGGGAATCTCGGTGACGTGATGAAGGAATCCGCAAAGGCGGCAATCACCTATATCCGCAGTAGAGCCTCTGTTCTCGGTATTGACCCGGAGTTTTACAAGAACCGTGACATACATATCCACTTTCCCGAGGGAGCGGTACCTAAGGACGGCCCCTCTGCCGGGATAACAGTTACGGTGGCGCTTGTGTCCGCGCTGACGGGCACCCCTGTGCGCCGGGATGTGGCAATGACGGGGGAGATAACTCTTCGCGGCAGAGTTTTACCTATCGGAGGACTGCGCGAAAAAACAATGGCGGCGCTCCGCGCCGGGGTAAAGACCGTGCTTATTCCTGCCGATAATGTAAGTGACCTTGAAGAAATCGACCAGACTGTCCGAAAGGCACTTGAGTTTATTCCTGTTGACCACGCCGATAAGGCGCTTGACATTGCGCTTGTGTGCCAGACGGCTCAGGCTACCATTATTCCTCAGGAGCACAGAGAACGACTTGCGGTGAGGCAGTAAATTATGGCAAATCTTAATGTGAACAAGGCGGAATTTATCAAGTCTGCTGCTTCCGCCACCCAGTTTATTCGCACCTCAACGCCGACGGTGGCCTTTGCGGGGAAATCAAACGTGGGAAAATCCTCCGTTATTAATCGAATACTCAACAGAAAGAATTTTGCCCGTGTCGGTTCCGAGCCGGGAAAAACCATTCATGTAAATTATTTCCTCATCGACAGCAAATGCTATTTTGTTGACCTGCCGGGATATGGCTATGCCAGAGTGTCGCAAGCTGAGCGTGACCGCTGGGGCAGGCTCATGGAACAGTTTTTCGAGGGGCAGGGGTTGTTCGACCTCGGTGTCATGATAGTAGACTCACGACATAAACCTACCGCCGACGATGTTACTATGGCAGAGTGGTTCAAGAATTCCGGGTGCAGGCTTGTTGTCGTTGCCAATAAACTTGATAAACTTAAAAAGAGCGAGATCGAACCGAACCTTGACCTTATCCGCAGGACTCTCGAACTTCCCGAGGAGGTACTTTTGATACCCTTTTCCGCCGAAAAAGGGCAGGGGAGAGACGCACTGATGGCCGAGATATTAAAATTGCTATGATCATGGCCGCTTGAAAAAAGAATAACACCGGGAAAGTACTGCGAGAGGCTTTCCCGGTGTTATTCTTTTTACATTGCTTCAATTTCTTTGATGTTGAATTCGTTACCGACAACAAGAAACGTATTCTCGCTCTGACAGTAAGGGCATATCTTGGCATACTGAACAGTTGGGTATGTCTTTTTGCAGTCCTGACAGAAGGTGACTGCGGGAAGATTTTCGATTTTAAGCTCAGTTTCCTTCAAAAGCTCAGATTTTTTTCGAGCATAAAGCCAAAAATCCGTAAGATAGTCCGGGATAATTCCGCTGACCTCGCCGACTTGCAGAGTAATTGAGCCGACTGCCGTCAGTTTCTCTTCCACAGCGAGCTTTTCTATTGTATCAATGACGTAGATTATAGTACCTAATTCGTGCATTACTTTTTCCTGTTAATGAGAATTTTGGCAGCGCGCTTCGCGACATAAGGCAACAGAGCACCAATCTTATCTTCGGCCTTGACCATGGTGGATGCCTCGGGAAGATCGCGACTGAGATGTATAGCGTCAAACTCGCAACGAGTTGTGCAAAGGCCACAGCCGAGGCAACGGTTTTCATCGACCTCGGTAGCGCCACAGCCGAGGCAACGTGAGGCTTCTTTCTTGACCTGCTCCTCGGTGAAGGTGATACGGTCATCGCTGAAAGTCTTTGCCTTGGTAGCGTCATGTGCGACAGACTGGCGCTTCGCCGAGTCAAAGCCGTCAACGGGGAGGACTATGTTATCCTTGTCAAGCTCGATGAACTGACGGCGGTTACGGGCGATGGTGAGGCTCTGTCCCTCGTTAACGAAGCGATGGAGGGAAACCGCTCCCTCACGTCCGGCTGCAATTGCGTCAATGGCAAACTTGGGACCGGTGTAAACATCGCCGCCAACAAAAATATCGGGCTGTGCGGTCTGGAGCGTTACGGGGTCTGCGGCGATCGTGCCGTTAAGATTCATGACCATGCCCTCGACATCAATACCGCCGAGGTCGATCTTCTGGCCGATGGCACCAATGACCGCACTGACCTCAAGCTCCTCGAATTTACCAGTGCCAACAGGCTTTCTGCGACCCTTTTCATCAGCCGCGCCAAGCTCCATGATCTCGACCTTCAGGGCCTTGACTGCGCCGTTTTCACCGATAATCTCGGCAGGAGTATTCAGGAAGCGGAATTTAACGCCCTCAGCCATCGCTTCGGCAATCTCTTCCTTATCAGCGGGCATTTCCGCCTGAGAGCGGCGATAGACGACGTAGACATCCTCGGCGCCGAGACGTACAGCAGTGCGGCAGACGTCCATAGCGACATTGCCGCCACCGATAACGGCGACTTTGCTGCCGATTGCGGGCTTATTGCCGAGATTGACCTCGCGGAGGAAATCAATACCGCCGAATACTCCATCGAGATCGTCACCCTTGATTCCGAGAGGGGCGGACTTCTGAGCACCGATAGCGAGGAAGAAGCCCTTGTAGCCCTGATCGCGAAGCTGTTGGATGGTAATATCTTTGCCGACCTCAACGCCGCACTTGAATTCAACACCCATCTGGCGAAGAACATCTATTTCCGCATTAACAACATCCTTATCAAGGCGGAAGGAGGGGATACCGAGTGTAAGCATACCGCCGGGGACAGCATTCTTGTCGAACACGGTGACCTTGTAGCTCATGTTTGCAAGGAAATATGCACAGCTCATACCGGCAGGACCGGCACCGATGACGGCAATCTTCTGGGGGTACGGCTCAAGAGTGGCTCGCTTTGTGCGCAGGGGCGGGATATAGCGCGTCTCGGCATTAAGCTCCTGCTCGGCAATGAACTTCTTGATCTCATCGATCGCGACGGGATTATCGACGTTGCCACGCGTGCAGGCCTCCTCACAGCGGCGATTGCATATGCTGCCGCATACGGCGGGGAAGGGGTTATCCTGCTTGATAAGCTTGAGCGCGTCAAGGTATCTGCCCTGAGCGGCCATTTTGATATAACCCTGAACTGCGATGTGCGCGGGGCACGCCGTCTTGCAGGGGGCGGTTCCGGTGTCATAGCAGTTGATCTGGTTGTCATCACGATAGTTGGGATTCCACTTTTCGGGACCCCAGTGAGAGGCATCGGGAAGTTCCTGCTTGGGATACTTCACGGGGCCGTCCTTAGTGCAGAGGTTCTGACCGAGCTTTGCCGCACCGGCGGGACAGACTTCTACGCACTTGCCACAGGCAACACACTTTTCCTTATCGACATGGGCGATGTAGGCGCTGCGGGAAAGGTTTGGCGTGTTATAAAGCTGTGAGGTACGAAGGGCGTAGCAGACGCCGGGGGCACAGTTGCATATGGCGAAAATCTTGTCCTCTCCGTCAATGTTGGTTATCTGGTGGACAAAGCCCTCATCCTCCGCGCGCTGAAGGACCTCCATTACCTGCTCATATGTAGCGGTGTAGCCGTCCTTGCCGGTCTCGTCACAGTAGCGTCCGCAATCACCCACGCCGATGCACCAATAGTCAGCTATCTCACCGGAGCCTTCGCCACGCACACTCTGAGAGCGGCGGCAGGAGCAGACGCCGATGGAGAAGTAATCGTATTTTTTCAGCCAGTGAGAAAGGTGCTCTATGCTGACGGACTTGGAGTCGGTCGGTATGGCTTTTTCCACGGGAATAACGTGCATTCCGATTCCGGCGCCGCCGGGAGGTATGAGCTTGGTGACAGCGTCAAGAGGCCTCTGGGACATTTCATTAAAGAAATCGCAGACCTCGGGATGCTCGGAAACGGTTGCCATTCTCATGTTGAAAAACTCAGCCGCACCGGGAACAAAGAGGGGCAGTACATACTGCTTGTGGTGATCCTCATTTTCCCAGTTGTATTCTATAAGGCCGAGGGTAGCCATTTCCTGAAGCTTGGGTTCGAGCTTTTTCGCGTCCCAGCCGGAGGATTTGGAAATCTCCTCAAGAGTCATGGGGATACGTTTGGACTTCATGCTCAGAGCGATGCTGACCATGTCATCATCAAGCACGTTTACAAGACCCCAGTATTCGGGATCCTCCTCGGTGAGGGGCTTAAGACCAAGCTTGTAGGGGATTCTGTCGGTCATCTTTTTGCCGAGCTTAAACAGGTTTTCTTTGTTGGTAACCATGGCGTGTCTCCCTTTCGTAAGATAGCGCTATTTTTTTAACTTATTCGTATGTATGATAACATATTAAGTGGAAATTGTCACTAAAAAATCCGGAATATTTACATGAAATTTAATGCCTTTGTCAAATGAAAAGCTTAGTGTCGTTATTACGCGTAAAAAGACGCAGACATATGATTATATTGAGTTACAGCGGCTCATAGTATGTACAAAAAGGAGTGATGAGCTTGATCGATATCAGAGCATTTACAGTAAAAAACAAAAAAATACTTTCCGGTGTCTCGCTTGTACTTGCGATAGTTCTTGTGTTCTGGCTTGTAAACAATCCTGCTATAGTCGGTGCCTCGGCAACAAAGCGCCAGCTACCGGTGTACTGCGTTCAACGAGAGGATAAGGTCGTTTCGATCACCTTTGACGCCGCGTGGGGAAACGAGGACACACAGTTACTTATAGATATACTCGGGAAATACGGCATAACAGCAACGTTCTTCCTTGTGGGCGACTGGGTGGACAGATACCCGGAGTCTGTGGCGGCACTCGGTGCGGCAGGGCATGACGTTATGAACCATTCATCGACACATTCGCATTTTTCAAAGCTGAGTGAGGATCAGATAGTTGCGGATATTGAAAAATGTAACAGTAAAATCGAAACGCTCACGGGGAAAAAGCCCACGCTTTTCCGCTGTCCATACGGTGAGTATGACGACCATGTGATCAAGGCGGTAAACAGCATGGGCATGACGGCAATACAGTGGGATGTTGACAGTCTCGATTGGAAGGGGATATCCGCCGAGGAGATAACAAACCGTGTCGTCAGCAAGGTACAGCCGGGCAGTATAGTGCTTTTCCACAATGCGGCCGAAAACACCCCCGAAGCACTGCCGGGAATAATTGAAAAGCTTATAGCAGACGGCTATAAGTTTATTCCCGTGTCGCAGATGCTGCTCACGGGAGACTATGTGATAGACCACACCGGTAAGCAGTGCGAAAAATAAACCGAAAGAACAATACAGAGGCGGAACATTAACTCCGCCTCTGTACCCGAATTATTCTTTTACATGAATTTCCTTGATGTTGAATTCCTTGCCTGACAGCACGGTCTTGTCAAAGCTACCGCAATTGGGGCAGTAGCCCTCGTTTTCGACTACGTTGAATATCTCGTCGCAGTCGTCACACTCAGCAAGCCCGGGGACGATCTCAAGAATAAGCTTTGTATCGGCAAGCGGAGTGTCCTTGGCTACCGTCGGATAAAGCTTTTCAACATACTCGGGAATGACGAGCGAAAGCTCGCCAACCTCGCAGACGATCTCGGCTATGCTTTGAACATTGTTTTCACGCGCATAGTCGAGAACCGTGCTGCACATGGCTCTAACGATACCTATTTCGTGCATTTTACTTCTTGTACTTTATCTTGTTGGAGACAACAGTACCGATCGCGGCGGGAACATTACCGACGATACGACCGAGAGTGCTCATGTAAGAGGAGCTGACGTAATCGCTGACTCTTTCGAGGTGGATGGCGTCAAACTTGCACTTGGTGGTGCAGATACCACAGCCAACACACATATACTCGTCCACGACGACTGCGCCGCAACCGAGGCAACGGTCGGCTTCCTTCTTGATCTGCTCCTCGGTGAGGACACCGCGGAGGTCCTTGAAGGTCTTCTTCGCTTCGCTAGCGTCGCCGGAGGCGGCCTTCTGTCTGGGGGTAGAGTCGAAGGACTCGACGGAGAAGGCGACGTTGGACTTGTCGAGAGACTTGTAGTCGCGGCGGTCACGGCCGAGAGTGAGGGTCTGACCCTTGTGGACATAGCGGTGGATGGAGATGGCGCCTTCCTTACCGGCTGCAATAGCGTCAATGGCGAACTTGGGACCGGTGACAACATCGCCACCCGCGAACACGTCGGAGACAGAGGTCTGGTAGGTGACTGCGTCGGCAACAACGTTGCCTTTTGCGGCGGTGTCAACGCTTATGCCGCCGATGTCTATCTTCTGGCCGATGGCGGAGATGACGCTGTCAACAGCGACAAACTCGAACTTGCCGGTACCGACGGGCTTTCTGCGACCCTTCTCGTCGGGGGCGCCGAGCTCCATGACCTCGACCATGAGCTGTTCGACCTTGCCGTTGCCGACTATCTCGGAGGGAGCGGAGAGGAATCTGAACTTAACGCCCTCTTCCTCGGCCTCTGCGATTTCATCGTCTGCGGCGGGCATTTCATCGCGGCCGCGGCGGTATATGATGGTTACATCCTCAGCGCCGAGACGGACAGCGGAACGGGCAACATCAATGGCAACATTGCCGCCGCCAATGACAGCGACCTTCTTGCCGATCTCGGGCTTCTCGCCGAGATTGACTGCCTTGAGGAAGCCGATACCGGTGAACACGCCGGGCAGATCGTCGCCCTTGCAGCCGACGGAAACACCCTTGGAGGCGCCGATGCCGAGGTAGAATGCCTTGTAGCCTTCTGCGCGGAGAGCGTCAAGAGTGATATCCTTGCCGACCTCAACGCCGGTCTTGAACTCAACACCAAGCTCGCGGAGAATGTCGATCTCGGCATTGAGAATGTCCTTCTCAAGACGGAAGGAGGGGATACCCATGGTGAGCATACCGCCGAGCATCTTTTCTTTTTCAAAGACGGTCACGGGGTAGCCTTTGACGGCAAGATAATATGCGCAGCTCAGACCGGCAGGGCCGGCACCGATAACGGCGATCTTTTCCTCGAAGGGTACACCAAGCTGGTTGAGCATCTTGGGAACGTAACGGGTCTCAGCGTTGAGATCCTTTTCGGCGATGAACTTCTTGATATCGTCGATCGCGACGGGACTGTCAATGCTGCCACGGGTGCAGGCATCTTCGCAGGCCTTATTGCATATACGGCCGCAGACTGCAGGGAAGGGATTCTCTTTCTTGATGAGTTCGAGAGCCTCGGTGTATCTGCTCTGAGAGGCGAGCTTTATGTAGCCCTGTACGGGAATGTGAGCGGGGCAGGCGCTCTTGCAGGGAGAGGTACCGGTCTCGGTAACATCGGAACGGTTGGTACGGAAGTCGGTATTGTAGGTAGACTTCTTCAGCATACTGCTCTTTGCGGGGGCATCGAGGTCAACGTGCTCGGTGGGCTTGATCTCGCAAAGCTTCTGACCGAGCTTGAGAGCGTTGGTCTGGCAGTTCTCGACACACTGGCCGCAGGCAACGCAGCTGGATCTGTCAACAACGGCCTTATAGTTGGAACGCATACCCTCGGGCTTGCGGAAATACTCGGCGATACGGAGAGAGAAGCAGGAGCAGCCGCAACAGTTGCAGATAGCGGTGACATTCTCGAAACCGGGAGTCTGGTTTATCTCGTGGACAAGACCGTTATCCTCGGCGCGCTTGAGAACCTCGTAAGCCTCTTCCTTGGAGATAAGGTGGTGCTCACCGTTCTCGGAGTAGGAGAGAGCGTTTTCATTGAGGTACATGCACATATCTTCCTCAAGGTGTCCGCAGCCTTCGCCCATCAGACGACGGGAACGACGGCAGGAGCAGGGGCCGACAGAGATGTACTCGGCCTTTTCGATGAGCGTGGAGAGCTCGTCGTAGGAAGCGGTCTTGGAGTTGTTCTCAATAGCACTCATAACGGGCATAACACGCATGAAGGACATGCCGCGACCGAGCATGGGAGCGAGAACCTCGATTCTCTTGCGGGTGTATTCCTCAAAGCACTCACCAAGAACAGGGTACTTGTCGCACATCTCTCTATTGCTCAGAATGCCTTCCATGATGCCGGGAACCCAGATGGGGTAGTAATAACCGGTTCCGTCGGGGGTGTCTCTGAGACGGACGATGCCCAGCCAGATAAGACCCTTGATGGACTCGGTGGTGGACTCGATGGACTGCTTTGAGCGTCTTGCGATTTCCTCAATGGTGCGGGGGGTCTCGAGCTTCATGTGCATCATGGTGGTGCACATATCGTCGGTAACGATCGGCTCGAGGATCTTGTACTCACAGTCGTTGTAAGTGACACCGGTATAGGTCATACACTCAAGACTGATTTTCGTGGCGAGCTTAAGAATGTTTGGTCTTTTAGCCATTTTATACACCTCTCAAATGTTTTGGTCGTTTAACCTGGACTATTATACACTATAAAATAGTTTGTTGCAATAGTAACAATGCGAAATAATGACAAAATCTCCTAAAAAACTCTGCCTCATACCAAGCTTGATTTGTTCACATCTTGGTATTATAATATAACCCACCTGGGCAGGAAGGCGATACAATGATGGCTGATACATATGAAATAGAGCGCAAGTTCCTTATAAAATATCCGGATGCGCATTTGCTTGAAGCGTGTGAGAGCATGAGCAATATCGAGCAGACCTACCTCTCCGGCGGAGAAAAAGGCTACTCCGAAAGAGTGCGCAGGCGCGAAACCGATGGGAGTTGTGTCTACACGCATACCCGTAAAAAGCATATTACCGACATTCGACGTATAGAGCTTGAGGACGAGATAAGCGAAGCGGAATATGCTCGGCTTCTCCTGCGCGCCGACCCTGCGAGGAGCACGGTGTTAAAAAAACGCTACTGCCTGAGCTACAGCTCACAGCTTTTTGAAATCGACATATATCCGTTCTGGAACGACAGGGCCATTATGGAGCTTGAGCTTTCCGACGATGCGCAGGAGGTCAGATTTCCATACGCTATTTCAATTATAAAAGAAGTAACAGACGATAAGCGATACACAAATGCGTCGATAGCAAAGAGCGTACCGTTTGATGAAATATGACCGGGAAACTTTTTTCCCTGATTTTCGTCATACAGTCGAAAGGATGATTAATATGAAGAAAACAGTAATGATTATACTTGCATTAGTTATGGTTGCGGCATTCTCCGGCTGTGACAGGATAGACAGGCTCAAGGACATTGAGCTGCCCGAACTTCCGGATACGAACACGACCGAGCTGCCTGCCGAAACGGAAGCTCCGGAGGAGACTCCCGTCTCTGAAGTAAAAAATGTGCCGACCGCAAAGGTAATAGCCAGAATTACAAAAACCGAGGAGCTTCACTATGACCCGGCAGAGGGCACTACGCTCATACTTGACTTCTCGTATGAGACGCCCTTTATCGACATCAGCGGACGCGATGACGCCGCAGGCGCGATAAACGAGTATATAGCCATGCTGGACGAGACTTATTATACCGGCAACGACTATGGTGACGGGACAAGCAACGGACTCAACATGATGCTGGAGCTTGCCACGGATAATTTCACATACGCATACGAGACCGGCGCGGATGTAAATCTTGAAATGAGCTCCAACCGCACCGTAAGCATTGAGCGTGCGGATGAGGCTGTGCTATCGCTCCTTTACTACACTACAGCTTACACCGGCGAAGCACAGGGAAGCCACAGCTACAAGGGCTATACATTCAGCACCGAGAACGGCTCAATCGTTTCGTTTGACGAGATCTCGGCAAAGCCGGTGGAATTGCGGGAGGCCGTGCTGGACGCTGTGGAGGCGAAGCTTGACGGCAACGGGCAGACATCCCTCAGCCGTGATAGCTCCGGACTCCTGAAGAACGGTTCGTGGTATTTAAGCCGCAGCGGGATAGTGGTTATTATCCCGGATGATGGGATGTCAAACAGCGCTGATGGGGAAAAAACTTTCGAGATATCTTATGAAGATCTCGACGGACTTATTGATGAAAAGTATTTACCCTCGCAATATGAAGCCTCGGGAGAGCTGAGCGTAATATCGCAGACAGACTTCCTTGACGGCTCGATGGAGGTCGTTGACAAGGTCGTTGCCGACGAACAGGGAACTGAGCTTTTTGTTGCGGTTTCCGGCACCGTGTATGACATCAGGATCTCGGTGGTAAGCTACACCGATTACAGCGGGAAATTCTTCGAGACGCAACACCTCTGGAATTGCAGTTATATGAACGACTGCGCGCTTCAGCTAAAGACCGATATCCCCGACGGAATGCCGAACCTGATGATAAGCTATTACACTGCCGACGGGCAACGCGTCAACCGTCTGCTTACCCAGAGCGGCGAGGACGGAAGTCTCATCCTTGTTGACGACAGCATAGCTGCCGTTGGGTAAAAAGTAAGCGTAAAACCTAACAGCGGCTTGAGTAAAAGGCTGTAACATGAAACAATA
>CAZPLL010000028.1:0-21145 GCA_964587485.1 uncultured Oscillospiraceae bacterium
GGGAGAGCTGGCACGCCGTCAGGCGTGACAGAGAGGGTCTTGCGGTCGGGGTTAAGTGGCAAAGTCAATCTATTCGCACGAACTGCGAAAATTCTCCCATTACCTTTCGATACAATTGTGTTTTGCCCTCTCAGTCCGAAATCTTCGATTTCGGCCGGCTCCGATACTTCTATACACAGCGCCCTCCGTGAAAGCGGAGGGCGTCGGTTTTTTGAAAAAGTTCAGTCGAACTTTTTCGACAAGCCTAATTTTCCGGTTGACAATTCGGCCGGGAATACGCTATAATAACAACTCGGCAGCTCATTGAGAGTCTACCGTTTTACCTGTCAACTACTTCGCGGGGAACTCCCGTGATGTTGAGTATCAAACCTGAAAGGAGTGCAGCAAATGTTAAGAACCTACCAGCCCAAGAAGCTCCAGCGCAAGAAAGAGCACGGCTTCCGCAAGAGAATGAAGACCGCCAACGGCCGCAAGGTCCTCTCCCGCAGAAGAGCAAAGGGCAGAGCAAAGCTCAGCTACTGATTCCCATCACTCGTGAGCAGGTCAACCGAGAATATTTTTTCAGGGCGGAGCGATCCGCCCTTTCAGCCGTTACGCGACTTTTCGCAGACGGGAGCGTATTCGCGGATGACCGGCAGAAGGAGGACGCTTGAACATCCGGACTACTCTTAAAAAGAACAGCGATTTCAGGCGGCTCTATTCCCGGGGCAAAAGCGCGGTAACGCCGTACATGGCGGTCTACTGCCGCCGCAACAGGGGCGGGGTGAACCGTCTGGGCTACACCGTGTCCACCAAGCTCGGCCACGCCGTGGTGCGAAACCGTGTCCGCCGCCGCCTGAGAGAGATATACAGGCTCAATTCTCCCCGGCTCAAATCCGGGTGGGATATCGTCGTCGTCGCCCGGATGCGATGCGTCGGCGCGGACTATGCCGCAATGGACGCGTCGTTTATGAGCGCCTGTGAAAGGCTCGGGCTCGTGAAGGAGGCCGGGCAGTGAAGCGTGTTCTTTTAGCCGCTATCCGGTTTTACCGCCGGAGCATCTCTCCGCTGCGCCCGCCCTGCTGCCGCTTTATACCCACCTGCTCGCAGTACGCGCTTGAGGCCATTGAAAAATACGGCGCCCTCCGGGGCGGCTGGCTGGCTTTCAGGCGCATCCTCCGCTGTCATCCCTTCCACGGGAGGGACTATGACATCTATGACCCCGTGCCGTGACGCGGCGCACATTACAAATGAATTTTAGGAGTCACTTATGTGGGCAACGATTACTAAACCCTTTGCATGGCTGATGGTAATGTTCTACAACATTACCGACAACTACGGCGTAGCCGTAATTCTCTTTGCTCTGACGGTCAACCTCATCCTCTCCCCCTTCATGGCCAAGAGCAAGAAGAGCATGATGCGCACCTCCCGTATCCAGCCCCGTATAGCCGAACTGCAGAAGCGTCATGAGGGCAACCAGCAGAAGCTCAGTGAGGAGATGCAGAAGCTCTACCGCGAGGAAGGCATCAACCCCATGTCCGGCTGCCTGTGGTCGCTCATTCCGTTCCCCATCCTCATCGCGCTCTACAGCGTCATCCGCCAGCCCATCACCCGCATGATGTTCGCGGGCGAGGAGGTCGTCACCGCGCTGAAGGATTTCTTCACCGCGAACGGGCTTTACACCGCCACCACCAACGACGCCTACTATGAGATCACCCTGACCCGTCTGGCCCATCTCAACTGGGACAGCGTGCAGGAGGCTCTCGCCGGTAAGCTCGACGGGCTCATGAACATCGACTTCCATTTCCTGGGCCTTGACCTGGGCATGAAGCCGCAGTGGAACTTCTTCGCCAATACCGACTGGTCGGACGTTTCCGTCTGGCTGCCGGCTCTGGGGCTGTTCCTCATCCCGTTCATCTCCGCCTTCCTCTCATGGCTCTCCATGAAGATCAGCTCTCTCTCCAATCCCGCGCAGGACGCCCAGACTCAGGCCACCACCAAGTCCATGAATCTGGTCATGCCCCTCACGTCCATATGGATCTGCTTCGTAATGCCCGCCGCAATGGGTATTTACTGGATCGCAAACAGCATTTTCGGTATGGCGCGTGACTACATCCTCACCGTTATCTACAAGAAAAAGCTTGACGCCGAGGATGCCGAACGCAAGGCCTCCCGCGACGCACGCGAGAAGGAGCTGGAGGAGAAGCGTCTTGAGACCGAGCGCCTGCGCGCCGAGGGCAAGACCGAGAAGAACGTCAACACCAGCAAGAAAAAGATACAGGCCAACGAAAAGCAGAAGAGCGACGAGCGCAAGGCCGCCCTTGAAAAGGCCGAGCGTGCCGCACGCCGCGAGCGTCTCGGAATAAAGGAAAACGAGATCCCCGCGTCTCAGGTTGGCAACCGTCGCTACGCAAGAGGCCGTGCCTATGTAGCCGACCGCTTCACCAATCCCGAGGGGGCCGAGGCCGCCACCGTCGCCGCCGCGGAAGCCTCCGACGGTATGTCGCCGATAGACGAGAGCTTCGAGGAAGCGACCGTCGCCGTCGAGACCTCTGCGGTCGAGTCTGTTGAAGCAGTCGAGACCGCTCAGGGCACAGAAGAATAAACAGGAGAAAACTTATGATCAAATATTTGGAAAAGTCCGGCCGCACCGAGGACGATGCGATCCGCGCCGCCCTTGAGGAGCTGGGTATGGACCGCGACGATGTATCCGTTGAGATACTTGAGCGCGCCAAGTCCGGCTTTCTCGGCATAGGCGCCTCTCCTGCGGTCGTCCGTGTGAGCTGGGAATGTCCGGACGAGTCCGCGGTCAAGCCCGCGAAGGCCGCCGAGAACGCAAAGCCGACAGCGAAGGCACCCCGCGCAAAGGCTCCGAAGGCTCCCGCCGCTCCCGTTGACGAGTGCGAGGAGTACGCGCAGATACGCGCCTTTCTCACCGGCCTTCTTGAGCGCATGAACGTTCAGGCCGACATAGAGATCACTCAGCGCGACAACGGCGGCGTCAACGTCAACCTGACGGGTGACAGCATGGGCGCCATCATCGGCCGCCGCGGAGAGACTCTTGACGCCATACAGCACCTTACGAACTACGTCGTCAACCGCGGAAGTGAGAAGCGTATGCATATCTCCGTTGATGCCGAAGCCTACCGCGCAAAGCGCGAGGAGTCACTTGTAAGGCTTGCCGAAAAAATGGCGGAAAAGGCCATCAAGTATAAGCGCAGCATGGCTCTCGAGCCGATGAACTCCTACGAGCGCCATGTCATCCACACCGCACTTCAGAACTACGAGGGCGTCACCACCAGCTCCACGGGCGTCGAGCCCAACCGCCGCGTGGTCGTCTCCTATGTAAAGCCCGAACAGCCCAACAAGCCTCAGAGCCGTGAGTGGGCCTGAATCATATCAAAACGGAGGAATACGAAATGTTTGAACAGGTTAAAAGCATTCTCGCAAAGCAGTTCGATATAGACCCCGAGTCCATAACCATGGACACCAACCTCATCGACGACATCGGTGCGGATTCTCTGGACGTGGTGGAGCTTATCATGTCCCTTGAGGAGCTCTACGGTGTCACCATCTCCGACGCCGACGCGGCCGAGCTGCACACCGTCCGCCGCATTGTCGATTATCTCGAAAAGCTCCTTTGATCCCCGACCGCAACGGGCAAGCAATTGAAAAACGCAAACCGGCGGCCATCCTTCACGGATGGCCGCCGAAACCTTCAAAAACTGTAAACAGCCCCACGCAACAGGGTGCGCGAGTGCGCCTTGGCAAGCTGATGAATACCCCCGGGAAGCTCCGAACGGAACTCACCCGGGGGTTGCTATACATCAATACACTGTATTCGTTTACTCTCCGCAGATGTCGCGCATGACCTGAGCGATGGCGCCGACCTTTTCGCCGAGGTCCGCGGGGATGCTCTCCGCGTCCTTTCCGGTATCGGCGCTTTCCTCCCCGTCGCTCTCCGCGTCGTCCCCGTACAGGCCGCACAGGAACTTCTGATAATCGGCGTTGAGGCGGCGCGCCGTCTCGAGCTGCTGCTCCTTGAGCCGCTCGAAGGTGCGCTGGACATACTGCGCGGTGTAGCTCTCCTGCTCGCGCGCCTCGGCGACGATCTCGTCACGGCGCCTCTCCGCGTCGCGGATTATCTCCTCCGCGCGGTCATTTGCCCCGGCGATGATCCTCTTGACATCCTCGGTGTCGGCGATGATACTTTCGCGCTTTTCCTCGGCAGCACGGACGATCTCCTCCGCACGGGCGTTCGCGTCGGCAATTATCTTCTGAGCAAGCTCCTTTGCCGAGATGATCGCGTCACCGACGGACAGCTTTTCGGAGGTCATACGCTCGACCTCGATACGCAGTCGGGCGTTCTCCGCGTTCAGCTCGGCGGCCTCGCGGCGTATGTCCGCAAGCACGGCCTCCACCTTGTTCGCGTTATAGTATTTTTTCTTCGCGACATCAATGCTTATACTGTTGAAATACGATTCGTCAAGCGCCATGAGACTCACCTCGCATTTGATAACGCGATTATAACAGATTTTTTGCCGTTATTCAATAGCATTGATTGGCAGGAGCGCTCATGCCGTGTGAAGTGTCAGCAGAACTATCTCCGGAGGGTTAAACAGCCTCGGTACCGCGCCGGTGCCTCCGAGCCCGCGGGAGACCTCCATTATATAGCGCTCACCGCGATAGAGCCCGGAATCGTATTGCGCGCCGAGGCTCCTGTCGGTGTCGATAAGCCCGCCCACGCCCGGGAGCCGTATGACCCCGCCGTGCCCGTGCCCGCACAGCACCAGGTCGACCGGCAGAGCGGGGTAGTCGCGCACCCACAAATTCCTGTGCCCGAGCCAGAGCGTGAACGCTCCGGGATACTCCCCGCGAACCCTGCGCGCAAGCTCCTCCGGCGCGGTGTGGCCGTGCCATGTATTCGGGTCATCGGAACCCGCGATGACCATCGTCGCCGCGCCCCGGCGAAAAACCGCGTACCCGTCGTTGAGACACACCCCGCCGCACTGTGTCACGAGAGCTTCCAGTGTCGGCGCGGTCGGGGGCTGTGTCCACTCGTGGTTGCCGTTCACCCAGTATATGTCCGCCGTGCCGGAGAGCTCCCTCAGCAGTGCCGACGCGGCAGAAAGCTCGCCCTCACTCTCCGCGAAGTCGCCCGTCAGCGCGATGATATCCGGCTCAAGCTCCTTCACCGCCTCGGCCAGGCGGCGGTTATCCCGCCCGAAGCTCATCCCGTGCAGGTCGCTGAGATGGACTATGCGCACACCGTCAAGTTCCTCCGGGAGCGTCTCAAAGCTCAGCTCATAGCGCGTCACACTCAGGCGGTATCTGCTGTCCGCCACCGCACAGCAGAGGAAAACCACCCCCGCAAGCAGAACCGAGACTATCATTTTTACGCTTTTTGACTTCATTACGGCCTCCGTTTTTCTTAAAAATGTTATTGTTAACAGATAATAATGCATAAATCACTTGAACCGCGGGCAAGTTTGCGCTATAATACCAAGATGCATGACACATTCATTGTGAACATTATGATAAAGGATGACTGTTAATGAGCGCATCAACCGAGAAAAAGATTCGCCAGGCCAACCGTGAGGCCGGCACCGACAAGAAAATGATCGCCGCGCGGGAAGAGGCGGCAAAAAAGGCAAAGAGCAAACGCAACTGGACGATCGGCACCGTTGCCGTTGTCGTGTTCATCGTGCTCGTGCTTCTGCTTGACTCCTCCCTGCTCTACACCGTGCCCACCGCACTGAATGTAAGCGGCACCGGATACTCCCCCGCCGAGGTCAGCTACAGCTATGCTAACCAGTACTACACCTTTACAAACCAGTACGGCAGCTATGCGTCCATCTTCGGCCTCGACACCTCCGCCGGCATCAACGGCCTGCGCAGCCAGGACTGCGACATGACCGACGGCGGCACATGGCGCGACTACTTCCTTGACGCCGCCGTTTCCGAGCTCACCCAGATAGAGGCTCTGACCGACTACGCCGACGCGAACGGCATCGTTCTCACCGACGAGGAGCTTGACGAGATCGAGCAGGGGATGTCCACGCTTGACCTCTACGCCTCCGTCTACGGCTACGCCAGCGCCGACAAGTACCTCTCCGCGAACTACGGCATGGGCGTGAACTCCAGGATAGCGCGTGAGCTCACCGAAAAGAGCTCTCTTGCCAACAAGGTCTACACCGAAAAGAGCGAATCCTTCGAGTACACCGACGCACAGCTTGACGAGCAGTACGCCTCCTACGAGGGTGCGCAGGACGTCTACAGCTATGCCTACAGCATCATCAATGTTTCCGACGACCTCACCGACGAGCAGGCCAAGGCCAAGGCCGAGGCCATAGTCGCGGCGTTCAACGACTCTGCCGAGGATGACAGCGCGGATGTGTACGACCGCTTCGAGGCCGCCGCGAGCGCGTCCGACGCCGCCTCCTTCAACAGATCCGTCGCACAGACCAGCATCCCCGACGCTCTTACCAAGTGGGTCACCGGTGATCGCACCGTCGGCGAGGCCGCGGTGATCGAGAACACCGCCAGCGAGGGCTACTACGCCGTCGCATACATCGGCCACACCGACAACAGCTACCCCGTCGCGCAGGTGCGTCACATCCTCGTCAAGGCCGTTGCCGACGAGAACGGCGAGTACACCGACGAAGCCAAGGCCGAAGCAAAGGCCAAGGCCGAGGATATCCTTGCCCAGTGGAAGTCCGGCGACGCCACCGAGGAAAGCTTTGCCGCGCTCGCGACCGAGCTCTCCGAGGACGCGGGCTCCAGCGATAACGGTGGCCTGTATGACACCGTTACCAAGGGGCAGATGGTCGATGAGTTCGACGAGTTCTGCTTCGAGGGTCATAAGAAGGGCGACACCGCCATTGTCTACGGCGAGTCCACCTCCTACGCCGGCTACCACGTCATGTATTATGTGGGCGAGGGCGAGCTCTACAGCCGCCTCATCGCGAAGGACGACCTTCTCACCGATGACATGAACACCTGGTTTGAGGAGCTCATCGCTCCCTACGAGGCCAAGCGCAGCTTCTTCATCAAGCTGGTCGGATAAATAACATGGGAAAAGGGCTCCGCCGTGCAAAAGCATGGCGGAGCCTGTTATAAATAAGGATATTACAGAGGTGTATATGGAAGAACGTAGCGTTCGGGCGCGTATGCTGCTCGGCGAGGCGGCAATGGAAAAGCTGAAAAACAGCCATGTGGCGGTGTTCGGGCTGGGCGGTGTCGGCTCATGGTGTGCCGAGGCGCTGTGCCGCGCGGGGGTGGGGCATATAACGCTCATAGATCAGGACACCGTGAGCGAAAGCAACATCAACCGCCAGCTCTGCGCGCTCTACTCCACCGTCGGCCTTGAGAAGGCGGAGGTCGTCGCGGCGAGACTGCGCGACATTTCCCCCGACTGCGAGCTTGCGCCCATCGTCGGCTGCTATACCGCCGCCGGGCGGGAGCGCTTTCTGGCCGATTACGACTATGTGGCGGACTGCATCGACCTTGTGAGCTGTAAGCTTGACCTCATCATGACCTGCCGCGAGCGCGGCATACCAGTGATATCGGCCATGGGCACGGGCAACAAGCGCGACGCATCACTGCTGAAAATCGCGGATATCTCAAAAACCTCCGGCTGTGCGCTCTCGCGCGTCATGCGGCGGGAGCTTCGCGCGCACGGCGTTACGCACCATACCGTGGTCTTTTCGCCGGAGGAGCCGATGACGCCCGAACAGCTTGAGGCGCCGCCCCCCGGGAGGCGCAGTGTCCCCGGCTCGCTTGTGTGGGTGCCGGCGACGGCGGGACTGCTGATGTGCCAGCATATTGTAACGGAGCTCATACAGGACGACTGAGCCCGAAAAAATTTTTGCGCGGAGGCGGAACTTTTTCGAGCTGTCTCCGTCCATACAGACAAGGACACAAAAGAACGGAGGACATAAAAATGAAAAAAACAATATCCATCCTGCTTGCGCTTGTCATGGTGTTTTCCCTCTGCGCCTGCGGCTCCTCGTCAAAGGCCACGGAGTCGATCAACAGCATGGCATATGTAGCCGCCACGGATGAAGCCGCCGAGGTGTTCGTTGAAGAGAGCGACTTCGAGGAGAGCGGCTTCGGCATGGACGGCGCGACCCTTGCCGGCACCGACACCGACTCTGCCGACAGCACGGACAGCGCCGACGTAAACCCCGAGAAGATCATTTACTCCGCCGACGCGACCGTTGAAACGACCGACTTTGAAACGACAGTCACCGCGGTGAACGAGCTTGTGGCGGCTCACGGCGGCTTTGTCGAGTCGAGCAGTGTCAACGGCGCGAATTACGGCAGCATCGCCCGCGGCTACAGCTACCTGCGCAGTGCTTCCTTCACCATCCGCATCCCGAGCGAGGATTTCTCCACAGTCATGAACAGCCTTTCCGCTCTCGGCAACGTCCCCTACACGAGCACCTATTCGGAGAATATCACCTCCCGCTACTATGACGCCGAGGCACGCCTCAACGCCTACAAGACCCAGGAGGAGAGTCTTTTGAAGATGATGGAGCTTGCCACGAGCATCGAGGACATCTTAGCCATCGAGGATAAGCTCTCCGACATCCGCTATAATATCGAGAGCATCCAGACCACCCTCAATTCGTGGGATCGCAGGGTGAATTACAGCACCATCAACCTCAGTGTCGACGAGGTTCGCGAGTATACCCCCGAGCCGGTGGAGGAGGTCAGCTATGGCAGAGAGCTGTGGCAGAGCCTGTGCGACGGGCTTGAGAGCGTATATGAGTTCATCAAGGACTTCCTTTTGTGGTTCGTCGGCGCACTGCCCACGCTTATTGTCCTGACCGGGCTGTACTTCCTTCTCCGCCCCCTGCTCCGTAAGCTCAACGCCCGCAGGAAGGCAAGAAAAGAAGCCAAAGCCGCAAAAAAGGCAGCAAAAGAATAATTAATAAACACCAAATCAACAACCGGCCCCGCCCTGCTTTTCGCAGGGCGGGGCCGGTTGGCTTTATCAATCATGATCATGTCGCGGTTCGCTGGGCGATGTGCGTCACGGTGAGAGTCTCGCCGTCCACGGTGAATTTTACCTCCATATCGGCAAATTCAAGGGAGTAGACACGGTCGCTGTCACTCTGGTAGCGCGGGCGGGGGTCGTTCTCGAGAACGCCGGTGAGCGCCGCAAGCTTCCCGGGCGGCACACACTCCGCCGTTCCGGGCGAAAACGTCACGCTCAGCGTACTGCCCGCATCAGGCGCGAAGCCCGAGCGCGCGTCGGTGTGCGCATCGGCATAGGGGATATAGGGCTTTATGTCGTATATGGGCGTGCCGTCCATCAGATCCGCGCCCCTGACCACCAGCACCGTGCCAAGACCCGGGCGCTCCTCTATCCCGACAAGCTCCACGCAGGAAAGCCCCAGCGCGTTCGGCCTGAACGGAGAGCGCGTGGCGAAAACTCCCATGCGCGTATTGCCGCCGAGCCGCGGCGGGCGCACCGTGGGCGACCAGTCCTCGCGGACGGCTTCGGAAAACTGCCAGATGAGCCAGATATGCGAAAAGCCCTCAAGCCCGCGCAGCGCGTCGGCGTTTCGGTACTCCGGCTCGAACACGACGAGGGCGGTAAGCTCACGCACGATGCCCGACTGACGGGGTATGCCGAACTTCGTATGAAAGTCGCTGTGTATGCGCGCCACGGCTTTCAGCGTATATTCCCCGCTCATAGCGTGCCCAGCTTTCCAAGCACCGAGAGAGACACGGCGTTGACCGTCATATGCAGGAAAATCGGCGTCCAGATCGTATTACTGCGCTCGTAACAGCGGCACAGCAGATACGAGATGGGCAGATATTGTATAATGTAGATAAGGTACCGCGGATCCTCCAGCGCGAACGCCCACACATGATAGAGCGAGAACGCGAGCACGCCGACGATGTACGCGGCTGTACGGCTGTGCCGCCTGAGCGTGCCGAATATCCCCGCGCGGAACATCAGCTCCTCAAGCACCGGCGCCATGAATATCGCCATCGACGCCGTCGGGCCGTAGGCCATGCGCGAGAGCTCTACCACGGACTGGTTGTTGGGGTTCGAGACGTTTTCCTCGCCGATGATGAGGATGAGCACGGAGCTCACCGCAAGGTTGAAGCACAGCATCGCGATATAGCTTGATATCACCTGAAGGACACACCACAGCGGTGCGTCGCACAGCATGTCGAAATCACGCCGCAGGAAGCGCCACTGGGATATGAGCATGAACACGAAGCCCACGGCGTACACCGCGAAGTTCAGCCACGTCCCGCTCACCCCCGCCGCGCGCAGCAGGATATCCGCCACCGTCGGCGCAAGGACAAGGTGTATCGGGAGATAGCCCACGGCAAGTATGCTTTCCCACTTGCTCTGGGCGCAGGTAAAGGGAGGGAGCCTTCTTTCGTTTTCCATCAGCCGCGCGCCTTTCTCTGCAATTCAAAGAGCATATTCATCGCCTCGATGGGCGTGAGGGTGTTGAGGTCGGTGCTCAAAAGCGCTTTTCTCACCTCGTCCGCGCCAACGTCGGCAAAGCTTATCTGGTCATCGTTCCTTGTCGCGGTGGCGGGGAGCGCCGCGCCTCCGTCACGCTCAAGCTCGCGCAGATAGCCCTTGGCCTTCGTTATGACCCCGTCGGGCAGACCGGCAAGCTTCGCGACCTCGATGCCGTAGCTGTCGTCCGCCGCGCCGGGAACGATCTTTCTGAGGAACACCAGCGTGCCGCCCTGCTTTTTGGCTGTGATGTTATAGTTACGCACGCCGCCGACCTGCCCCTCAAGCGCGGAAAGCTCGTGATAATGGGTGGCGAACATGGTCTTTGCGCCGAGCCTGCGCTTATCCGCGCAGTATTCCAGCACGGCGCGGGCGATGGCCATGCCGTCAAAGGTGGAGGTGCCGCGACCTATCTCGTCAAGTATCAGGAGGGAGGCGGGGGTCGCGTGCTTGAGTATATTCGCCATCTCGTTCATCTCCACCATGAAGGTGGACTGGCCGGAGGCAAGGTCATCCGAGGCACCGATGCGGGTGAACACCCGGTCGACCACGCCGACGGAGGCGCTCTTCGCCGGGACGAAGGAGCCTATCTGCGCCATGAGAACGATGAGAGCGGTCTGACGCATATAGGTGGATTTGCCCGCCATGTTGGGGCCGGTGATGATGGCAACGCGCTCATCCGCGTCGTTGAGCCTGACATCATTCGGGACAAAGAGCACGTCACTGAGCGTCTGCTCCACGACGGGGTGACGCCCGCCGGTTATGCGGAGCTCATGGGAGGTATCCACGTCGGGACGGGTATAGCTGTTGCGTACCGCGACCTCGGCAAGGGAGCAGAAGCAGTCGAGCCGCGCCACGGCGTCGGCGGTGGATTTAACCCTCTCCACCTGCCCGGCAACGCAGTCGCGTATCTCGGCAAAGAGACGGTATTCCAGCTCGTTTATGCGCTCGCGCGCGTTGAGAAGCGTGCTTTCAAGCTCCTTGAGCTCCTGCGTGATATAGCGCTCGTTGGAGACGAGCGTCTGCTTGCGTATATAATCCTCCGGCACGTTTTCAAGCCCGGCGGAGCGGGGAATGTCGATAAAGTAGCCGAAAACCTTGTTGTAGCCGACCTTGAGCTTTTTTATGCCGGTGCGCTCGCGCTCACGCGCTTCAAGCTCCGTGACCATCTGCGCGCCGTTGTCGCGTATGTTGCGCAGGTGGTCGACCTCCTGATTATAGCCCTCGCGGATAACGCCGCCCTCGCGGACGGAAAAGGGAGGATCATCGCAGATCGCCTCGTCTATCACCCGCTGAACGTCGGAAAGGGCGTCCATAGCGTGTATCTCGTAGAGATCCGCGCCGTGGAAATCGGCAAGGAGCTCCTTGAGCCGGGGCAGTACCGCGATACAGCTCGAGAGCGTGCGAAGATCGCGCCCGCCGGCAGTGCCGTAGACACAGCGCGCCACAAGACGCTGCATATCGTTTATCTCGCGCAGAGCCGTGATAAGCTCGCCGCGCGTCACGTTGTCCTCGTACAGCGCGTTCACCGCGGCAAGACGGCGGTTGATCGCGAGGACGGAGAGCAGCGGACGCTCTACCCAGGAGCGCAGCATCCTGCCGCCCATAGGGGTTTTCGTCCTGTCGAGCACCCAGAGGAGCGAGCCGCGCTTTTCCCCGCTGCGCAGGGATTCCGTAAGCTCAAGACTGCGCCGCGTCGTCCAGTCGAGCTCCATGTAGCGCCCGCCGCCGAACACGTCAAGCCTGTCGATATGGCTCAGGTCGAACTTCTGCGTCTCCGCGATGTAGGCAAGGAGCGCACCCGAGGCGCATACCGCGGCACTGCTCTCGCCCAGACCCGCCTCGTCAACGTCACGGAAGCCGAACTGACGGCAGACGCGCACGCACGCGGGCATATAGTCGAACGCCTCCGACACGCGCTCGGGCATTGCGCCGAGCTTTTTTACCGTGAATTCGTATATCTCCCCGTCATCCGCCGCGCCGGGAGACAAAACTACCTCCCTCGGGGCGAAGCGCCCCAGCTCGTTTACGATGTGCGAGGCGGGGTCATTCGGGAAATCGGCACAGCAGAATTCGCCAGTGGACACGTCGCAGAAGGCAACGCCGCCCATCCCCGCCGCAAGGAACACCGCGCAGATGTAGTTACTGCGGTTTTCCTCGAGCATGGAGCTCTCCGTGACGGTGCCGGGGGTTATCACGCGGATGACCTCGCGACGGACAAGCCCCTTTGCAAGCGCCGGATCCTCCGTCTGCTCGCAGATGGCGACCTTGTAGCCCTTGGCGATGAGCCGCGCTATATAGGCCTCGGCGCTGTGGTACGGCACGCCGCACATGGGCGTGCGCTCCTCGGGGTCCTCCACGTTCCTGTCGCGGGTGGTCAGCGCAAGGTCAAGCTCCCTTGAGGCGAGCTTCGCGTCCTCGTCGAACATCTCATAGAAATCGCCCAGACGGAAAAACAGCAGGCAATCGCCGTGCTGAGCCTTTATTTCGTTGTACTGCCGCTTCATCGGCGTTAATTCGGCCATTTTCGTTTCTCTCTTTCGGAATGATCGGAGTCTCGGAAAGCTCCGCGCGCTCACTCAAGCTCGCCGTACAGCGCCCATGTGTTGCCGGAGACAATGCGGACGCTTATAAACTGCCCGATAAGCTCCGTGCCGCCCCTGAGATGCACGAGACGGCCGCCGTTCGTGCGGCTGGAGAGATTGTATTCGTCGCGTCCGGTCTCGCCGTCCACCAGCACGCGGACGGTTTTCCCCTCGTACTGGCGGTGCTTTTCGCCGGAGATACGGTTGGCGACCTCCGTGAGTCGGTCAAAGTGCCGCTGCTTGTCCTCGCGGGAGTAGGGGTCGGGCATTTCGGCGGCGGGGGTGCCCTTGCGCTTGGAGTATATGAAGGTGAACATCGCGTCGTAGCGCACCTTCTCGACAAGGCTTATCGTGTCCTCGAACTCCTCGTCCGTCTCGCCGGGGAAGCCGACGATGATATCCGTCGTGAGGACAAGGTCGGGCATATAGCTTCGCGCAAGCTCCACCTGCGCGATGTATTTTTCGCGGGTGTAGTTGCGGTTCATGACCTTCAGTATGCGGTCGTTGCCCGCCTGTACGGGGAGGTGGAGCTGGTGGGCGCACTTTTCACACTCGGCCATGGTTTTGAAGAGCTTCTCCGTGGCGTCCTTGGGGTGGCTGGTCATGAAGCGTATGACGAACTCGCCGGGGATGTCGTTTATCATGCGGATAAGGTCGGCAAAGTCCACCCCGCTGTCAAGGTCCCTGCCGTAGGAGTTCACGTTCTGGCCGAGCAGAGTTATGTCCTTATACCCGGCGTCGACAAGGCCGCGTGCCTCGCGCACGATATCCTCCGGGAGCCTTGAGCGCTCGCGCCCGCGAACGTAGGGGACGATGCAGTAGGTGCAGAAATTGTTACAGCCGTACATGATCGAGAGCCACGCCTTAACGCTCCCGTCGCGGCGGAGAGGTATGCCCTCGGCCACGGCGCCGTCGTCCTTTTCGGTGGCGAATACGCGCTTATGGCGGGTCATTACCTGCTCGAGGAGCTCGGGGAAGCGCCACAGCTCGTGCGGGCCGAACACGAGATCTACCACGGGGTAGGACATTTTCAGCTTCTGCGCCATGTGCTCCTGCTGTACCATACAGCCGCAGACCGCGATGATCTGCCCGGGCTTTGCCTTCTTGGAGTGGTTGAGCGCGCCGACGTTGCCCAGCACGCGCATCTCGGCGTGCTCGCGCACGGCACAGGTATTGATAACGATGATGTCCGCCTCAAATTCGTCCGAGGTGAAGCCACAGCCCATCTCGGCAAGATAGCCGCGAAGCTTCTCGCTGTCGGCCTCGTTCTGCTGACAGCCGTAGGTGTCCACCATGGCGAGGGGACGGCGCGCATCCGCGCAGAGCGTCTCGGCTATCCGGCGACATATATCCTCCTGACGGCGGATATCGGAAATATCTATTGTTTTTCTCTCGTAGCTCATGCTTTTATGTTCCTTCCGGGGACTGATTTACAGCTTATAATATCATAAAAGAGGTGGAATTTTCAACAGGAATAATGTATAATGAAGAAACCGGAATACGCTTCGGTCTCCCACGGCGGAGGCCGTGTATATAATGCTGATCGGACTATGACCACGGAGGTGCTATATGCCTGTCATAAATATACTTTCTCCCCATGTGGCGGACATGATAGCCGCCGGCGAGGTGGTCGAACGCCCCGCCTCCGTCATCAAGGAGCTGACGGAAAACGCCTTTGACGCGGGGGCGCACAGCGTAACCGTCGAGATACGCGGCGGAGGATCCACCTACATCCGCGTCACCGACGACGGGTGCGGTATGGCGCCCGAGGACGCGGGAGTTGCCTTCCTGCGCCACGCAACCTCCAAGCTTCACGACGAGCGCGGGCTTGAGGCCATCGGCACGATGGGCTTTCGCGGCGAGGCTCTTGCGGCGATATCCGCCGTGTCCCATGTGGAGCTTCGCACGCGCCGACGCGGTGACGCCGAGGGCACGCTTGTGACGCTCGACGCGGGCGATATACGGGATATGCTCCCCACGGGCTGTCCCGAGGGGACGACAATGATAGTCCGCGACCTTTTCTATAATACCCCCGCAAGACTTAAATTCCTCAAGTCCGACAGAAGTGAGGGCTCTGCCTGTGTCCTTGCGGCGCTTCGGTGCGCGCTGGGACGGCCGGATGTGTCGGTGCGCTTCATAAAGGACGGCAAGGAGGAATTCTTCTCCCCCGGCGACGGACGGGAGGACTCCTGCGTTTACGCGCTCCTCGGGCGGGAAACCGCTTCCTCCGTGCTGAGCTGCTCGGGCGATATGGACGGGATGAGGCTTTCGGGCTTCGTGTCCTCCCCCTCGGCGGGGCGGGGCAACCGCGCTCAGCAGTATTTCTACGTCAACGGCCGCTTCATCCGCTCACAGCTTTTGCAGGCGGCGGTGGAGGGCGCGTATAAAAACACCCTCCTCACCGGGCGCTACCCCGCGTGCGCGCTCTATCTGGAGATAAGCCCGGGCAGTGTGGACGTGAACGTTCACCCCGCCAAGACCGAGGTGAAGTTCAGCGACGAGAAGAAAATATTCGACCTCGTGTATTACTCGGTGCTCTCCGCACTCTCGGGCGAAAAGCGCACGGCGGAGGTGGAGCTCTCGCCGTCCACGCGAGCGGTGACCCGCGCGGGAGGAAACTCTTTCGGGAGCATGAGCGCAAAAGAGCACCGCGAGAGTGCCCCCCACGCACAGGCAAAGCCTGCCGCCCCTTCGCGCCCCGCCGCGCCCGCCCGGGACAGCTCCCCGGCGCCGAAGCGCGCTCAGACTCTTGCCTACCCCGCGTCCGCGGCGGCGGAGACGGGGGCGCTCGGGAGCTGTGACGTGCCGTATCAGACGCGCATGGAGCCCCCTGTTCGACAAAATTCGACAATTATCGGGGAGGAAAAAGCTTCTTCGACATTTTTCGACACTGCTTCGGCGGAGACACGCGTTCGACAAAATTCGACATCACACGCGGCGACAGCAAAGGAGCCTCCCGTTCGACAGGATTCGACGCTCCCCGCGACGGAAAAGTATTTTACGACACCGTTCGACACGGCACCGGAAGCGGGGGCTGTGGAAAACTCTGTTCAAAATGTTGAAAGTCTCCCCATACCCGACCACAAGATAGTGGGTGAGGCAATGAAAACCTATATCATCGCGGAGCTGGGCGAGGAGCTTGTACTTATCGACAAGCACGCCGCCCACGAGCGCATGATATTCGACCGCCTCAAGGCGCAGGACAGGGAGATAATGGCGCAGACCCTGCTCGTCCCCGCCGCGCTGAGACTTAACGACGCGGACTGCGAGCTTCTGGAGCAAAACGGTGAGCTTCTCGGCGAGCTGGGCTTCGAGATAGAGCCCATAGGCGAGCGGGACTACGTTATCCGCGCCGTCCCGGCGGACATGGAGCCGTCCGACGCGGTCGCCGCCGTGGAGGAGATATGCGAAAAGCTTCGCCGCGGCAGGAGTATTGACCCCCGCGCCGCGCGTGACGAGGTGCTCCACACCGTGGCCTGCAAGGCCGCGATAAAGGCCGGCTGGGACACCGACCGCCGTGAGCTTGAGCGGCTGGTCGAGGAGGTGCTCTCCGGCCGGGTGAAGTACTGCCCCCACGGCCGCCCCGTCTCCGTCACCGTCACGCGACGCGAGCTTGACAAGCTCTTCAAGCGCATCGTCTGAGCGGGCATTACAGGCTTTGTACTGCCCGCAAAAGCCCTCTCCGTCACAGCTTCCGCCGTGCCAGTTCCCTCGAGGGGGGCCAAGGCGTCGGTGCTTTATTGATAGATTGAGTAAAATATTACATTTCGGGACTGATTTATGGCTGAAAAGATAATCGTTGTCGCGGGGCCTACCGCCTCGGGCAAGACCGCGCTGGGCATAGAGCTCGCAAAAAAATATAACGGAGAGATAGTTTCGGCGGATTCCATGCAGGTCTACCGCTGCATGGATATCGGCACCGCCAAGGCCACCCCTGCCGAGCGCACCGCCGTCCCCCACCATATGCTGGACGTGGCGGAGCCGTGGGAGAATTATTCCGTCGCGCGCTATGTCACGGATGCCGCCGCGTGCTGCGAGGACATATTGCGCCGCGGGAGACTCCCTGTTGTCGTGGGCGGGACGGGGCTGTATATCGACTCGCTTGTCTCCGGGCGCGACTTTGCGCAGACGGAGGAGGACAGGACTCTGCGCGAGGAGCTCGGCGCCGAGTACGACCGCGTGGGCGGGGAGGAGATGCTGCGTCGCCTTGCCGCCGTCGATCCCGAGCGCGCCGCGAAGCTCCACAGCGCGGACAGGCGCAGGATAATCCGTGCGCTGGAGATATACAGGCTCACCGGCATGACCATCACCGCGCATGACGAGATGACCCGCGCCCTGCCGCCGCGCTACGAGGCGGCGCGGATAATACTCGGCTATACCGACCGCGCCGCGCTTTACGCTCGCATAGACGCGCGAGTTGACGCCATGGTTGCAGACGGGCTTTTCGCCGAGGTCGAGGCGCTCCTTGCCTCCGGTCTTTCCCCGGAGTGTACCGCGATGCAGGCCATCGGCTATAAGGAGCCCGCCGCCGCGCTCCGTGGCGAAATGAGCCGCGGGGAGGCCGTCGAGCTCATCAAGCAGCAGAGCCGCCGCTATGCCAAGCGTCAGCTCACATGGTTCGGCCGCGCGGAGAACGCGCTTAGAATAATGTGGGATAAAACTCCCGACTTTGAAGCAGCCCTCCGTCTTTCGACAGAATTCCTCCGCTCCTTCGGTATATCATAAAGCCGCGTGCCAACCGGCACGGATACTTTATGACGGGGCGGCGGGAAAGGCCGCTCCGAAGAAAAAGGAGTTGGCTGAAATGCAGAAAACGCAAAATCTCCAGGATATCTTCCTCAACCAGGTGCGGCGGGATCGCTCCGTCGTGACCATGTTCCTCATGAACGGCTTCCAGCTTCACGGCATAGTGCGGGGCTTTGACGGCTTCACCGTGGTGCTGGAGTCCGACGGGAAACAGCAGCTTATCTATAAGCACGCCATTTCCACCGTCGTTCCGCCCAGAGCCGTGGAGCTCGAGCCGGATACATAAGTGGACAGGAGCCCGTTTTTCATGTCCGCGGTGGCAACGGTGCTGTTCCTTGCGGCGTGCGCGTATCTGGGCGCGGCTCTCTTTTCGGCGGAGAATGACACGGCCGAGGCTGTCCCGACTGTATCGACCCGGGGGACGCTAATCCGGGGCATTGCCGTGCGCTCGGAGCGTGCGCTGGACGCCTCCGCGGACTGTGCGGGGCTTGAGGATGCGCGGCGCGTGAGCGCCGCATCCCTTGCCGCAAGAGGACTTTATGACGGCTCGGCGGTATATTTCGAGAGCTGTGACGGCTATGAGTCGCTTACCCCCGGCCTGCTCGACGGCCTCACCCCGGCAAGGCTTGACGGTATCATGAGCATACAGGGCTCAAAAAGCGCCGGCGGCCGCCTCGTCACGGCGCGGACATGGTACATCGCCGCCTACGCGGACGCGGCTCTCCCTGAGAGCGGGAGCGTGCGACTTTACCCCGACGGCATGAGCGGCTTTCTTGAGGCGCGTATTGTCTCCTCCGCCGGGGAGGACGGGCGCTTCTGCGTGCTTCTCCGTCTGACGGACGGCGGAGAGGCGGCGTTGAAAATGCGGACGGTATCGGGCGAGATAGTGCCGTGCGCATGAAGCGCGAAGACGCCATGCCGCGCCGACATATCAACTTGTTATTTATACATTATATATAATTATCCGTTTAGAGGGAAAGCTATGAGCATTACGGAAAATGTACAGAGCGTGCGCACGAATATCGCGCGGGCCGCGGCGGAGTCCGGGCGCGGCGGCGCGGATATCCTGCTTGTCGCCGCGACGAAAATGAACGATACCGCCCGCGTCCGCGAGGCGATAGCCGCAGGGGTCGATATCTGCGGAGAAAACCGTGTGCAGGAAATGCTTGAAAAAAATGCACAGGGCGCGTATGATGGCGTTCCGCTGCATTTTATCGGGCACTTGCAGAAGAACAAGGTCAATAAGGTCGTCGGCCTCGCCTCGCTCATCCACGGCGTGGACAGCACCGAGCTCATGGACGCGATCGACCGCGCCGCCTCTCTCCGGGGCATCGTGCAGGATATTCTCATCGAGGTGAATGTCGCGGGCGAGGAGTCGAAGTCGGGTTTTTCGCCGGATGAAGTAGCCTCCGCGACGGCTCACGCGGCTCAATTGGGGTCGATAAGGGTGCGCGGACTGATGACAATACCCCCGATTTGCCTCTCCGGAGAAGAAAATCGGCCATACTTTACACTTATGTCACAGCTTTTTGTTGACAATGGACGAAAAAAATACGATAATGTACGCATGGATTTTTTGTCCATGGGTATGAGCGGCGATTATATGACCGCCATCTCCTGCGGTGCCAACATGGTAAGAGTCGGCTCCGCCATTTTCGGCGCGCGCATTTACCCTGTACGGTAACACCAGCATTTTCTCATTGGAGGCAGAACCATGGGTCTTGTGGACGAACTAAAAAAAATAACGCACCCTAACGAGGAGGACGACGATTTTTTCGACGGCGCGGATATACCCAGGGCCGCTGCCCCCGTCAGCCGCGCACAGGCGCAGTTTGAGAGCGTGTTCGGCGCGGCCGCCGCTCCGTCAGCTCCCGAGCCTGCCCCGCGCCGGAGCGAGGAAAGCACTCAGCGCTGGAGCGCGGAGAACGCGTCGGTGGATAACGCGGGCAGCATCTTCGGCAACCTCGGCTCAAAGAAGCCCCGCGCCCCGCGTGAGCGCACGGTGAACTTCGGCGGCAGCGAGGCGCAGGTCATACTCTTCGCCCCGAAGACCTTCGACGACGCGAAGGAGCTCGTCGGCTACCTCCAGACACGGCGGAGCGTTGTGATGACGCTCGAGAGCCTGCCCACGGATCAGGCGCGGCGTATGCTCGATCTGTGCTCCGGCGTTGCGCTGGCGCTTCAGGGCAAGATCACCCCGGTCTCCGCAAAGACCTTCTTTGTAACCCCCATCAACGTTGACATCGTCGGCTCACAGGGCTCTCAGCTCGAGAGTGACGGGCAGTATTTCTGAACATAAAGATTTGAAAGGTGGATAAAAATATGATCACAGCTCAGGAAATTCGCGAAAAGGGCCTTGAAAGAGCAAAATTCGGCGGCTACGATATGGATGCGGTGGACGATTTCCTCGAGGAAGTCGCCGACAGCATAGGCGTATACCAGAAGGAGATATCCAATCTCCAGAAGGAGAATGCCTCCCTCCAGAAGGAAAAGGCCGAGATGGCCAAGAAGATGAAGGTTCTTGTTGACAAGATAACCGAATACCGCGGCAACGAGGAGGCGCTCAACCTTGCCGTTCTCTCCGCGCAGAAGCTTGCCGTCCAGATCGAGAGCGAGGCACGCTCACGCGCAAACGCCATGCTCGCCGATGCCGACAAGAAGGTCAAGGCCAAGATAGGCTCCATCGAGGAGCAGACCATCGCGCAGGAGAAGCGCCTTGCCGACGCGAAGGCCGCAACCTCCAAGTTCTTCGAGGGCGTGCGCGCAATGTGCAACACTCAGCTTAAAAATATCGACGCCATCAGCAGCGGCATAATTCCCCAGCCGGAGGTCAGCAAAAAGACCGCCGGCAAGAAGAGCGTTGAGGAAAAGACTACCGAGGAGCTTGACACCCGAATACAGGACGACTCCGACGTGAAAAAGGCCGTTCCCGGCGTAAAAGCCCCTCATGCCGAGAACATTCAGTTCGACCTTTTCTGATCGACGGCTGATGCCGCCGTCCCGCTCGGCGGGACCTCAGTGAACCTTTCGGGGCGGGCGCTGCTTGCGTTGCGCCCCGTTGGTATGTTATAATACGACGATAAACATATTCATCCATATAGGAGATAAAGATATGTCACAGGATTTTAACTCTACTCTGAATCTGCCGAAAACCGAGTTTCCCATGCGCGCGGGTCTGCCCAAGCGCGAGCCCGAAATGCTCAGGCACTGGGAGGAAATAGATGTATACGGAGAAATGCTGAAGAAGAACGAGGGCAACCCCCGCTTCTCCCTGCACGACGGCCCTCCGTTCTCCAACGGCAACATCCACATGGGTCACGCGCTCAACAAGTCCATCAAG
>CAZPLL010000029.1:0-20851 GCA_964587485.1 uncultured Oscillospiraceae bacterium
GTTTTATGCGGTTTCCCCACATATCTTAAACCGTAACTATATTATACGAGGAGAAGAAGCATGTCTTACTACAAAAATTATCCGCACATTTTCACCCCCGGGAAGATAGGCAATCTCACCATCCCCAATCGCGTAATACTGTCTCCCATGGGCACTTGCCACACCGGCCCCGATCTGCGCTTCAGCGAAGAGCTGATCGAGTTCTATGAGGAACGTGCAAAAGGCGGCGTCGGCATGATCATTTCGGAGTGCAACCAGGTTGCGCCCGAAATAGATCCCTTCCCCATGATCACGGGAACCCCGAGACTTGACAAGGCCGACAAGGTGGCGAGACTGGCTCAATACTGCGAGAGAGTGGAGGCCTATGGCGCTGTACCGGCTGTCCAGCTTACTCTCGGCACCGGTCGCCAGGCTGATGCGCCTCAGCTTGCAACACCTGTAAGCGCTTCTGCCTGCCCCGCGCAGAGTGACCCGAGTGTGACCTGCCGCGCATTGACAGTTGACGAAATTCATCAGCTGGTGGCTTATGCCGGGCGTGCGGCGGGCTTTGCGATGCTGGCGGGTGCAAAGCTCATCGAGGTTCACGGCCATGCAGGTTATCTGATCGACCAGTTCCTTTCTCCCGAGATCAACGTCCGTACCGATGAGTACGGCGGCAGCGCGGAGAACCGCTTCCGCATTGTCAAGGAAACCGTTCAGGCTATCAAGGCCGTCGTCGGAGACAGTATCCCCGTAACCTTCCGTATGAGTCCCGACCACAAGCTCCCCGGTTACCGCACGCTTGAAGAAGGTCTTGAGTATTGCCGCATGGCCGAAGAAGCCGGATTCGACGGACTGCATATTGACGGCGGACGTTACGAGTCCATGCCGTGGGTATTCCCGCCCGCATATCTCGGCCCGTGCTGTATGCTGGATCTGGCCGCCGCCGTTAAGAAGGTTGTAAGCATCCCGGTTATCGCAGTCGGCAACTTCGGCACCCCCGAAGAAGTGGAAGACGCGATTGCGTCGGGCAAGTGCGACTTTGTTGCCATGGCGCGCAGCCTGCTGGCTGACCCTGCATGGGCAAAGAAGGCAAAGGTCGGTCAGACCGAGGACATACGTCCCTGCCTGCGTTGCAACGAAATGTGTGTCGGCAGGGCAATGTTCGGCAAGGAGCTGACCTGCGCGGTCAACCCGGAGTGCGGACGCGAGACCTACAACAGGCTCGGCAAGGCCGAAAAGATGAAAAATGTCACTGTCATCGGCGGTGGCCCCGGCGGTATGGCGGCGGCGCTTGCCTGTGAAAGACGCGGGCATCATGTGACCCTTATCGAGAAGAAAGCAGAGCTCGGTGGTCTGATCAACATTGCGGAACAGGAAGATTTCAAGTTCGGCATGAAGCGCTACAATGCATATCTTAAAGCCCAGATCGCAAAGAGCGGAATCAAAGTGATGCTAAATACCTCAGCAGATGTTGACACGGTGAGATCCACCGGTGCAGATGCAGTCATAGTTGCGACCGGCTCCGACGTGTTCATGCCCGGACTTCCCGGATTTGAAAAGGACGGCAGGATCGGCACGATTCGCGATTTCAAGGCCGTTGAGCACAAGCCCACTGACAGAATAGTTATTGCCGGCGGCGGTATCATTGCCAGTGAAACGGCGCTTGGTCTGGCACGCGAGGGCTACAATGATGTTACCATAGTTGAAAAAATGCCCCAGATCGGCGGCGATCTCATGATGATCAATTTCATGGCGCTACTTGGCGAGCTTATGAGCAGAGGGGTCAAGATCGCAACGAACACCCCCGTTGACGGTGCAAAGGACGGAACTCTGGTTTGCACCGACGCTGAGGGAAACAGAGTGGAGTTCCCGTTTGACTATTTGCTGGTGGCAATGGGAACCAAGTCCGAAAACAGCCTGAACGAGGTTATGGAGGATAACTTCCCCGAGGTATATACCATTGGCGATTGCGTAAAAACCGGGCGTATCCACCACGCTATCCATCAGGCATTTGAAGCGGCAAAGCGTATCTGATGAAACGTATAACTCAAATCATATCAAGGAAGGAGAAAGATAATGAATTACGGTTTGGAAAATAAGATCGTGCTCGTCACCGGCGGCAGCCGGGGACTGGGGCGCACGATGATCGACGAATTCAAAAAGCAGGGCTGTACAGTTGTATTCGGCAATCGTGACGAAGCTCTGGGTGAAAAGGTCGCTCGGGAAACCGGGTGCGAATATGTCAGATTCGACCTGCGGGACAAGGCGTCGATCGTTCACTTGATGGAGCATATGGTCGAGAAGTACGGCAGACTGGACATACTTGTGAATAACGCCGCAATTACGTCCTCCCATCAGGCTCCTATTGATTTGCTTGAACCGGATTATGTGAATGATGCGTTCACGGCGAACTCGCTCGGAACGTTTGTGTGCATCCAGGAAGCCGTTAAAATAATGAAAGAGCAGGAGAGCAGGGGTTGTATTGTAAATATCACGTCGGCAACCTCCGTTCGCGGCGGCGCGGGTCTTGCGGCATATGCCGCCTCCAAGGCAGCCATTAACAGCATGACGGCCTCCGCGGCCAACGAATACGCAAAGACCGGTGTCCGTATTAACGCGGTCATGTCCGGCGTTATCGGCACGGAGGCCACAAAAGCTTTTAAGGAAGCCAGTCCCGAGCATTACGCGATGTTCTGCGACGGCATTCCCGCGAAGCGTGTTGCGGAGCCCGAAGAGATATGCAAGCCCGTTCTCTGGCTCTGCTGTGACGATGCAAGCTATGTTAACGGCATATGCCTCAGTTGTGACGGCGGTCTGAACACCTGATAACACCGTCACTTTCTAATCCTCAGTCTCGCAAAACGCCCTCCGGTGGACAACACCGGAGGGCATCTTGTTCAGTTAAGGAAGCCGGAAACTATCTGTTCCTCGGCCTCTTCCTCGGTAAGACCAAGAGTCATGAGCTTGACAAGCTGGTCTCCGGCAATTTTACCGATAGCGGCCTCGTGGATAAGCGCCGCGTCAAGGTCGTTCGCCTCAAGCTCCGGCACAGCAAGGACTCTTGCGTTATCCATGATTATCGCGTCACATTCGGTATGACCGGAGCATCTGGCATTGCCGACTATGCGCGAATCGTATTTCTGGTAGGAGCTCTCCCTCGCAACACTGCGGGAGACAACGTCCGCACTGCTGTCGGGGCCGTTGAGCTCGACGGTATAAACGCTCTCCGCGTGCTGCTCTCCGTGGGTCATAAGGCGCTCGCGGACAAGGAACTTCGCCCCGGCGTCAAGCTTTGCGACGGTCGTTCTGACGGTGGAGTCAACGCCCTTTATCTGCACCATCTCCATCTCGACGGTACTGCCCTCGGCCTGATACACCTCGGTTTTCGGGTTCATGATACGCTTACCCATGCCGTCACCCTCGCCGTAATGCTTCTCGACATACTTGACATGAGAGTTTTTCCCGGCGTACAGGCGGTGTATGCCGTCGTGCTCGGAATCCTGAGTACCGCAGTTGGATATGCCGCAGCCGGCAACAATGACAACGTCGCAGTTCTCACCGATGAAGAAGTCATTGTAGACCGTCTCCTTGAGTCCGCTTTCGCTGAGCACCACGGGGATATGGACGCTCTCGTTCACGGTGCCGTCCTTGATGTGTATGTCGATGCCCGGAACGTCGGTCTTTGAAACTATCTGAATGTTTGCCGTGCTGTTGCGCCCCGCGGCCTCACCGTTTGCGCGGATATTATAAGCGCCCTCGGGCACCTTATGGAGGTTGGCAATCTCCTTTAGAATGTTTTTCTGTATCTCGTTAAGCACGGTTCATGCCTCCCTCCGTCAGTCTGTTGCAGACAGCGGGCGACGCGGTCTTGAGAAGCCGGGGAAGTATCTCGTCTCTGCTCCCCTGCTGTTCCACGTTGCCGTTGGCTATAAGGATGATCTTATCGGCTATATTGAGGATGCGTTCCTGGTGGGAGATTATGATGATAGAGCCGTGAGTGCTCTCCTGCATATGCTCGAAAACCTTGATAAGGCTCTGAAAGCTCCAGAGGTCTATGCCCGCCTCCGGCTCGTCAAAAACAGATACCTTCGTATTGCGGGCAAGCACCGTGGCTATCTCGATACGCTTGAGCTCACCGCCGGAGAGACTGGCGTTTACCTCACGGTCGATATAATCCCTCGCGCAGAGACCCACCGCGGAAAGAAACTCACAGGCCGCGGAAACGGTCAGCTCCCTGCCGGAGGCAAGACGCAGAAGGTCGATAACGTGGATGCCCTTGAAGCGGACAGGCTGTTGAAGCGCGAAGCTGATGCCGAGCTTGGCGCGCTCGGTTATGCCAAGCGACGTTACGTCCTGCCCGTCGAGGATTATCTGTCCCGAATCGGGCTTCTCAATGCCCATGATGAGCTTCGCGAGTGTGGATTTTCCTCCGCCGTTAGGCCCGGTTATGACAGCAAAGCTACCGTCCTCAACGGTAAAGCTGACGTTTTTTATTATCTCCTTTGTTCCGCCGTCGTCCTGCACTCCGAAGGAAACATTTTTCAGTTCAAGCATTCTCTATTCCCCTTGTTATTTATCTGTACCGTCGGTCAGCGGGGAGAAAAAGCACCGAAGTCTATCGTATCAGGCGCGTATGCTCCTGTTGACCAATGGCATTATACACTCTTTATTCTCCCCTATCAAGAGCATTTTGCAAACCGTAGCACGCAAAAACGGCGGGAGTGTGTCTCCCGCCGCCGAACTGTTCGTATTAAATTATCAAATAAACGTCAGGCAGTCGCAAGGCTGCTGTCAAGCCAGGAGCGAAGCTGACGCTCCTCAATACCGAGCCCCTTGGACATGAGCGCCACGGTCTCGTTGTAGTTGAGTGCATGGAGACGCTGGAAATTGGTCTCTCCGTCGAGTCTGACGTTACCGTCCATATTGCGGCCTTCGATGTAACCGCACTCATAGCACATATACATATCGATCTTTCTGTGGCCGTCCATTATCATTTCGCTTCCGCAACGAGGGCACTTCATAACTATTTCCTCCTTTATTTTGCTGAGGTTGTTTTTCGCAACCTCGTTAGTTATTTAACTTACAATCACAATATAGCACATCCGAGTCAAATACGCAAGAGGAAGATTGAGATTTTTTTATCAAATCTTATAGTGATTTTGCACAAATTAATTCTCATTCCTTTGTTGCAAATGTTCCGCTGCTCCGTCTGCCGATTGACATTATGTATTACTCGGATTAAAATATGCGTGAATTGAACCCCTGTCGCCTGCGGGCGGCTTGAAAACGGAGGACGGACTATGCGTTATATCGAGGTTTGCGTTAACACCCCCACGGATGAGATCGACCGCCGCTGTGCGGAGATGACCGACATGGGCGCGGAGGGCTTTGTTATAGAAAACGAAGCTGATTTTAAGGATTTTCTCGAGAACAATCATCAATACTGGGATTATGTCGATGAAGAGCTTGAAAGCCGCTTTGCGAACGTGAGCCGCATAAAGTGCTACCTCTGCGACGACGAGGACGGAAACGCGATACTGCGCAGGATCCGCGAAGCATACGGCGACATTGAGACCTCATTTGTCGAGGACAGCGACTGGGAAAACAACTGGCGTGAATACTACAAGCCCATTGAGGTCGGCAAAAAGCTTGTCGTCGTACCCGAGTGGGAGGATATCCCCGACGACAGCAGAACCGCTCTGCGCCTTGACCCCGGTCTTATCTTTGGCTCCGGCAGTCACCCGACTACGCGAATGTGCCTTGCCGCGCTCGAAAATTACGCGGGCGACGGTAAAGCATTTCTCGACCTCGGCTGTGGGAGCGGTATTCTCGGCATCGGTGCGCTCGTTCTCGGTAGTGCGCGTTGCGTCGGCTGCGACATCGACCCGAAGGCTCCTGACGTAGCGGCGTCAAACGCGGCGCTCAACGGCATAGGCGCCGACCGCTTTAAGATATACGCGGGTGATATCCTCTCGGACGCCTCACTCAGGCGTATGCTCGGCAGCGGTTATGACGCAGTGCTTGCGAACATCGTCTCTGACGTGATAATTCCCCTGTCCACAATAGTCAGGCAGTTCATGAAGCCGGGCGCCGTGTTTATAACCTCCGGCATAATTGACGGCAGACAGGACGAGGTGCGCGCCGCTCTCGAGGGAAACGGCTTTGAGGTGATCGAGCACCGAAACGAAGAAGAATGGCACTGCTTCGTGTGCAGATAAGCCAGCTCGAATCGTATTGCGGGATAGCAAATACGCACGGCGCGGGGCTTTCATACGGCAAAAACACGAGGATGCGGGGTGAATTACCGCATCCTCTTTTTCTGTATTATTTTACTTATTTGCCGAGCTTCAATATAAGGTCGTTTGCGTCCCAAATCGCGGCTTTCAGGTGTGCCACATGGTCGGCGTCGCCAATGATGTGAACGTGCTTGCCCGCCTTTTCCGCAAGCGAGCTCCCGGGTGTAAAGCCTGCCGCGGATACAACGCTGTCGGCGGGGATTACCGTGCGCACGCCGTCAGTTTCAATAACGGCCTCACCGTCGCGGATCTCACACAGTCTGGTGTTGAGATACGTCGGAATGTTATAATAGCTGATCAAGTCGCGCATAAGCATGGCGTTCACGGCACTGACGGCAACATCTCCGATCAGCACATCCTGCATTTCGACAATGACCGGCTTTTTGCCTTTCAGCACAAGATCATATGCAAGCTCACAGCCGGCAAGTCCGCCTCCGACAATTACAACTTTTTCGCCAAGCTCTGCATTGCCCCTCAATGCGTCCGTCACGAATATGGCCTTGTCGCCGCCGGGAACAGGCAGGCGTTTTGGTTTGGCTCCAGTTGCAATGATTATTTCGTCCGCCCGAACCGTGTCAAGGTTTTTGATTTCCGTGTTCATATGTACCGTGACCGGAACCTTTGCAAGCTCACGCTTGTACCAGGCTATTAGCCGGCGATCCTTTTCTTTGCACTCGGAGGCCGCCGCGGCGATAAACGTTCCGCCGAGCTCGTCTGTTTTTTCGTACAGGTCCACAGTGTGTCCGCGCTTTGCGGCCTGTATTGCCGCCTCCATACCGCCAATACCACCGCCTATTACGGCGATTTTCTTCGGGTGCTTTGCCGGAACGACTGCGTATTTCTTTTCGTTGAAGCAATACGGGTTGAGCGAACAGCGTCCGGCGTGCGCTCTGCCGGCTTTCACCTCGTTCATGTCCAGCCTGAAGCCGCTTCCCGGCATCGCGGAAATAGGGATGCAGGCAATATGACAGGAAATGCACGGGCGTATATCCTCAATGCGTCCTTCCCTTATCTTGGTTATTGTCCGTTCATCGCACAGGAATTGCCGTCCGATACCGACACCATCCAGTTCTCCGGCAGAGATCGCCTGCGCAGCATCGTCGATCTCCATACGTCCGGCGCAAAATACAGGTGCGTCGGTGAATTTCTTGATGTGTCTGACATCATCAAGATTGCAGTTCGGCGGCATATAAACAGGCGGATGCGCCCAATACCACGCGTCGTATGTACCGTTGTCGCAGTTGAAGGCATCGTAACCCGCTTCGCGCAGATATGCTATAGCGCGTTCACTCTCCTCCATGTCCCGTCCCGCTTCCACGAACTCTTCGCCCGGAACAGCGCCGGAATTGTAACCCTTTGTTTTGCTTACCACGCTGTAGCGCAGAGATACCGGGAAGTCATCCCCACACTCCTTTTTTATCGCCTGAACTACCTCGACCGCAAAACGGTATCTATTCTCAAAGCTTCCACCATATTCATCGGTGCGATGATTGGTATACTTCATGGTGAACTGATCCATAAGATACCCCTCATGAACCGCATGAACTTCTACGCCGTCCGCGCCGTAATCCTTACACAGCTTTGCCGACTTGGCGTACGCGTTGACAAACTCGTGGATTTCTTCCACAGTCATTGCTCTGTGCTGATACTGAGGCATCCATACATTCGGCGAATCCGACGGGGCAATCATAGCGCTGTCCATGTTCATGACGGGTTTGGCAAGCTTACGCAGAACCGGGCTGTCGATCAGCTTGCCGTGAACCTTGGAAAGCGTGTAGGATCTTCCCCAGCCGGCACCGAGCTGAATGAAAACCCTTGTGCCGTAAGAGTGCATTTCTTCCATCAGCTCGGGGAGCGGCTCAAATACCTCGGGATGCTCGTGAAGCCACTTATCTCCGATAAAACTGCGCAGGCAGGCCATGCCGGGGATGTACAAGCCAACGCCGTCTTTTGCGCGATCAATGAAAAAATCGTGACTTTCCTTCTTGAACTTTATCCCGTACAGGGATTCCACTATTGACGTTCCTTCCATCGGGCACATTATAAAGCGGTTTTTGATTTCCACATTGCCGATACGCATCGGAGTAAAGAGTATTTCGTGTTCCTTTTTCACGGTCTTGACCTCCTATAGTTTTGTGAACAGGTGTTGACTATATTTTATGAATACGCTAAAATATAATCAATACGCAATTCATATTGAAAATGCACGATAATGAACGAATTATGCACAAAATGTTCAGGAAAGGTACTATGAAAAGCAACGACAGGAGATACAGGCTGACCGAGGAGCTGATACGGGACACTTATCGGCAAATGCTCAGGGAAATGCCTGTGGATAAAATAACCGTAGCAGAGCTATGCAGGCGTGCGGAAATAAACAGAGGCACATTTTATTTGCATTACAAGGATTGTTACGAGCTCTTGGAGCAATTGGAGGATGAGCTTGCAAACACGCTCTCGAAAAGTCTGGAGGGACTTTTCGACAATGATAATGCTCTGAAGAACGCAGTGGAGACGTCTCTCAAAGCCATGTATAATCGCAGAGGAGAGGGGCATATTCTTTTCTTTAATGATCGCTCCAGGTGTCTGGAAAAAATCGGAGCAAACGCAAGAGAAGAAATCGTGCGCAACTGGATGTCACGAAGCGAGTTGAGCGAGACCGAAGCGGAAATAATCTTTGCATTTATCTCCGGTGGATGTAACAGCGTGGCAAGAGAGCTCTATTCCGGCGGTCTTGCGGAACACGCGGAGGAATATACGGAGCTTGTATTCAGGCTGATGAGCAGGGGCATAGGTGCGCTTGTGCGCGGAATAGATGATGTACCGTAAAACAACAATATCCTCCGGCCGGATTGGCCTGAGGCTCCAAACACGAAGAGATGCTTTACAAGCAGAAAAAACCGGTGTGACTCATCAGGTCACGCCGGTTTTCTGGTTTGTATTTGATTTGAGGCACGCGGTGTATTATTGCCGGGGTGTCGGTCATTTATACAGGTCGTTTGTTTCCATCAGCGAGATCTCGACCTCGAACTCAACGCCGTCGCGCCAGATGGTAAGACGCATTACATCGCCCACACTCAGGGGCTCCTTGATGGCGGCGACCTCGGCGGTAGTCGAAACGGGTATGCCGTTCACCGCGGTGACAATGTCGCCCACGCGCACGCCCTTTGCCATGGCGTCGGACTTCTCCTCAACGCCGCTGACATACAGCCCCGTCGGGAGGTCGTACTGCTCCTTTGCCCCGTCGGGTATGGCGCCCACGGTTATGCCGAGCGCGGGGCGTCCTTTTACCTCACCGTTGAGTATGAGCTCTGTGACGACGTTCTTCACGGTGCTTGACGGTATTGCGAAGCCGATGCCCTCAATGCTCGAGTAGGAGGACATCATCTTCATATTGGTAATGCCTATCACCTGTCCGTACATATTAAAGAGCGGGCCGCCGGAGTTGCCCTCGTTCAGGGCGGTATTGGTCTGTAATAGGGTCATGGTGTGGCCGTTATAGCTCATGCCGCGCTCGATGGCGGAAATTATACCGTCGGTGAGTGTTAGACGGAAGCTCTCCCCGAGCGGGTTTCCGATGGCGGCAACGCTGTCACCCACGGCAATGCTGTCAACCGTGCCGAAGCTCGCCGCGGGAAGTCCGCTCGCCTCGATCTTCAAAAGGGCAATGTCGCTGATGCTGTCCGCGCCGATCAGCTTCGCCTCATATTCGGTGTCATCGCTGAGCGTGACAACAGCCTTGTTGCAGGTGTCGATAACATGAGTGTTCGTAACAATGAGCCCATCCCCGGAAATGATGAGGCCGGTGCCCCAGTTATAACCGCTCTTGCCGTCGATGTAGCCCGATATGGCCACGACCGAGGGTGAGCACTTCGCGAAAACCTCCTGAAGCGAAAGCTCCGCTCCCTCCGGCTTCGTTGTCTCCAGCTCAAACGTTCCGTTATATACCGTGCGCTCTATGTCTATCTGTGCAATGTCGGTCTGCACGGAGGTATAATATCCGTCAAGATAATCCTGCCAGTCGTCGGGAAGTACCTCTCCCTCCGGAGCCTGTTCAGGTGTCTCCTCCCCGCGCGAGAACGCGAGTGAGGACGCGGCTATAAGCACCACCAGTATCACGATTACCGCGATGACACGCACCGCCGTTTTGTTCTTCTTTTTCTCTTTTTTCGCTGTGGCAGGCGTTTCCGCTCTTTGAAGCGGAGCGTACCAGTCCGCGTTGGAATACCAGTCGGTATTGCTCATAGCTACCCCTCTATCTGATCTTTCTTATTCTGCCAGAGGCAGTGTGAATACAAATTCGGTCACGCCGTTCTCACTGCGAACGGCGATATCCTCATCATGGCTGTTGAGTATGGTCTTTACAAGATACAGCCCCAGCCCGACCCCATCCTTGTCCAGACTGCGTGAGCGATCCGACTTGTGGAAGCGGTCAAAGATAAACGGGAGGTCATCCGGCGGGATGGTCTCTCCGCAGTCCTTTACGGAGACGTATGCCTTGCCGTTGTCCTTATACAGGCGCAGGGTAATACAACTGCCGGTCGCGGCGAACTTCACCGCATTATCAAGAAGATTGTAGATGACCCGTGTTATCGCGTCCTTGTCGGCGAGCACCATGAGGTGCGTATCAGGGAACTGCGGGTCAACGTCAAGATTCTTCTTCGTTGCACGGCTCTCAAAGCTCAAAAGCGTCTGGAGCATAAGCTCCGTCAGGTCAAACACCGTGCGGCGCTTGGGGTCAGAGGCGCGCTGGCGGACGCGGGAAACATCCAGCATATCGCGCACAAGCCGCGTCAGGCGCTTGGTCTCATCGCGGATCGCAACGAGATACTTTTCCTCTTCCTCCTTGGGTATCGTGCCGTCAAGTATACCGTCGGCAAAGCCGGAGATAGTCGTCATGGGCGTGCGGAGCTCATGTGAGATGTTGGCGATAAACTCGGTTCGTCTGGCCTCGGTGTTCTCAAGATAGTCCGCCATTTTATTGAACGAGTCGATCAGCGCACCCATTTCGTCAGTGGTATCCTCCATCTGCCGGACACGCACGGAAAAGTCGCCCCGCGCGAACTTTCGTGAGGCCGCCGCCATCTCGTCAAGCGGTCTTGCCATACGCTTTGAGTATATGAGCGATACGACGAGTGCGAAGATAAATACCACCGCCGCAATGACCGCCGCGACGCACAGGAACGTATTCCACGCCTCATAAACGTTGTTCACGGCCGTGGACACAAACGCATAGCCGATAGTGCTCTCTCCCGACAGAATCTCCTGTGCCGTCACAAGGCGCGGCGCGTCGTAAAAGCCGCCGAGGTCAGTCGGCATATTCGCGTCATCAGTGTCGTTGATGCCATTGATGACGCTTTCCGGAAGCTGAAAGTTTATATGGCGGCACACGATGGCCTGATCCGAGCACGAAACGACCTTCCCTGTCTCATCGGTTATAAAGATATGGTTCCCCGTTGCGCTTGAAATAGAGCTGAGTGACATACTCAGCACCCACCCGGAGAGCGAATCACTCTCGGCCATGGCCGACGCGGTGCGGGCGACCTCGCCGGCGCAGTTGTCCATCTTCTCGCGGTACACGTCCAGCACATAGGTCCTACCCACGCTGACGAATGCCACCGACACAGCAAGAAAGCACAGCGCAACCATTACCGCCGTCGCGACGAAATTCCGCAGATATATGCTTTTCATTATAGTTTACTCAGTAAGCTCGAACTTATAACCGACGCCCCACACGGTTTTGAGACACCATTTTTCGGAAACGCCCTCAAGCTTTTCACGCAGGCGCTTTACATGGACGTCCACGGTGCGCGAGTCGCCGAAGTAATCAAAGCCCCACACCTCGTCAAGGAGCTGGTTTCTGGTATAGACACGGTTGGGCGAAGAGGCAAGATGATAGAGAAGCTCCATCTCCTTGGGGGGCGTGTCCACCTTTTTTCCGTCAACGATCAGCTCGTAGGAATCAAGGTTGATAACGAGCCTGTCGAAGGTCAGCTTTTTCTCTATCGGGGAATCGGCGTCGGTACGTCGCATGACCGCGTGTATACGAGCCAGAAGCTCCTTAACCTCAAACGGCTTGGTCAGGTAATCGTCGGCGCCCATTTCAAGGCCGTTTATTTTGTCGGACGTCTCACCCTTTGCGGTGAGCATAATGATGGGGACAGCGGATTTTTTGCGAATATCGCGGCATATCTCCCAGCCGTTCTTCACCGGAAGCATTATATCCAGCAGAACGATATCGGGCTGAAACAGGTCAAAGTCGGCTTCCGCCTTTCCCCCGTCGGAGGCTATCATCACGTCAAAGCCGTCCTTCGCGAGATACATACGGATAAGCTCCGCAATATTGCCGTCATCCTCAACTACCAGTGCTCTTTTACTCATAACGATATCCTCCACTTGATAGATTGATTTATTATACAACAATTATACATCCGGATGAAGAAGAAAAGTTAAAAAAATGTAAAATGCCCGCAGAATTTGTGATTTCCGCGGGCACAGTATTCCGGCGCGGCCGGTCAGAAGTCCAGCTTTTGAAGCTCAATAAGCGCGAGTATATACACTCTCAGCGCCTCCTCCAGATATTCCATGCACGCCGCCTCGTCCACGCCGTGGATAGGCCCCGCGAAATCGGGCTGTGGACGCTCGGGATGCTCCGGGCCGAACGACACCGCATTGGGGAAATCTCTCGCATAGGTGCCGCCGCCGATAGTGAAGGGCTCGGCATTCTCGCCGGTCACGGCATTGTAGCACTGCACGCAAAGCTGAACCGCGGGGTTATCAAGGCTCATGTAGAACGGAGGTACGTCGCGCATAAGCTCGACTTTTGCGGTGTCTCCGGCTGATTTCCGTATCCCCTCCGCTATTTTTTCGCCGTCGGTATTGGTGGGATAACGGCTGTCATAGGTCTGGACGATGTGTCCGTCCTCGATACCGATAGTGCCGCCGACTATGGTGAGTGGCTTAAAGAGTCCGTCGTCCGCCTGCACGCCGAGCGCACTGCCGTCAAAGCTCTCATGCAGGAGCGAAACAGTGCGGAGATATTTTTCCTCACCCTCGCCGGCTATGCCGTGAGCAAGGATATATTTTACGAGCTCGTATATTGCGTTGACCGTGCCCTGCGGCGCGGAAGCATGACCGCCGAGGCCGTGAGCGATGAGATGGGTGATACCGTTTTCTTCCACTACATCAACACTGTCACTGCCCTTAAGTCCCGCGGCTTTTACCCACGCCTCCGCCTTGTCGGGGACGGCATTCACGGCAAAGCCTCCGCTGATATCGACGATATTCTCAGGCTCGCAGACGGAAATTATTTTTCCGGCCGTAATGCCCTTTTCGCCGTTTATGAGCGGGAAATCCGCGTCGGGGCTGAAGCAGAACACGGGCGCGGGATAGTTTTTGAGATAATACTCCACGTCTCCCATCCCCGTCTCCTCGGCGGTGCCAAGAAGCGCACGAACTTCGTATCTGAGCGGTATGTTCCTCTCACGCAGGTATTTGAGCGCGTAGAGGCACAGAACGCTCGGTCCCTTGTCGTCCATTACGCCGCGGCCGATGATATAGCCCTCCCGCTCGCGCATGACAAAGGGGTCTGCGCTCCAGCCGTCGCCCGTGGGAACGCAGTCAAGATGCGTGATGGTCGCGATATATTTATCTCCGCTGCCGACGGTGGCGTAGCCCATATGTCCCTCGCAGTTTCTGGTGTCAAGACCGAGCTCCCGCGCGATCTTCAGCCCCTCCTCAAGCGCCCTTGCGGGGCCGGGGCCGAAGGGTGCCTCCGGCGTGCTCTCGCCCTCAACGCTTTCGATCGCCACAAGGCGGGCAATGTCGCGGTATATGGCACTGCGGTTATCCAGTACAAACTGTTCAATATTACCGAGAAGTTCCTTATCCATAGCCGTCCTCCTGAAATTTGTTTTATATGAATATATCACCGCTCCCGCAACTTTGCAAGCGGAGGCTGTCGGTTTTTCATCCGGCTTCGCGTTCCGGGGCTTTACTTCTGTAGATTTCGATTTTTTTCGTCAAAAAATTCCGCGTTGTACTTGATATGCTTTCGGGAATTTGTTAAAATATTTTCGTCGTGGTGTACGGCTCCCCGCGCGGGTGCGTCATTGCGGCCTATAAAAATTCAAAAGGAGAAAAGAAAAATGAAAAAGAAGCTCTATTCCACCAAGACCATCGTCGCTACCGGTCTCGGCGCCGCTCTGTTCCTTGTCCTGTTCATGTTCGTTAAGATCCCCTCCCCCGTTCCCGAAACCAACATCCAGATAGCCTATGGTATCTCCACTTTCTTCGGTGCGCTGTTCGGACCCATCTGCGGCGGTCTTGTCGCATTTGTCGGCCACGCGCTCAACGACCTGATCTCCTACGGCTCCGCATGGTGGTCCTGGATCGTCGCCTCCGGCGTTGCGGGCATTTTCGCGGGCATTGCATACTTCAAGCTCGACCTCGAGAACGGCCAGAAGCCCGGCGTCATGTTCTTCGTGTGGAACATCGTCGGCCACGCTGTCGCATGGCTGCTCGTCGCTCCCGTCCTTGACATCGTTCTCTACGGTGAGCCCTCGAATCTCGTGTTCGTTCAGGGCGTGACCGCCTTCATCATCAACGCCATCGCAAGCGTCGTCGTCGGCGCCATCCTCGCTTTCGCATACGCCGCCACCAGAACCAAGAAGGGCAGCCTCGACGAGGAGAAGTAAGAGGAGTAATTTCCCCATCAAACTCATATAACCGCAAATTAATTGTCCCTGTAAACAGTAAAGGGATCAGACGTATTTTTGCCGCTTTTGGGGGTCTTTATGGAGCCTATAATTGAATTTCGCGATTTTTCGTTTCAGTATTTCAGCCAGAAAAAGCCTACCCTGAAAAACATAAACCTGACGATCAACAGAGGGGAAAAGGTCCTCATCGTCGGTCTGTCGGGCAGTGGCAAATCCACACTGGGTAACTGTGTGAACGGTCTGATCCCTTTTGTTTACAAGGGCGAGATAACCGGAAGCTGTACCGTCAACGGCAGGGAAACACGCAATATGTCCGTCGCCGAGCTGAGTAAGACGGTCGGCACGGTGCTTCAGGATTCAGACGGTCAGTTCGTCGGTCTGACCGTGGGCGAGGATATTGCCTTTGCAATGGAGAATGACTGTGTAGACACGGCCACCATGCACAGACGTGTCCTTGACATCGCAAGGTCGATACATATAGACGACCTTCTAAACCAGGCTCCCGGTGAGCTTTCCGGCGGGCAGAAGCAGCGCGTGTCGCTCGCGGGCGTCATGGTAGATGACGTGGATGTTTTGCTGTTCGACGAGCCTCTTGCAAACCTCGACCCCGCCACCGGCGAAAACACCATTGAATTAATTGACGAGATATCAAAGAACGGTGACAAAACCGTTATCATCATCGAGCACCGTCTCGAGGATGTATTGCACAGGCACGTTGACAGGATAATTCTGTTTCGTGACGGATGCATTATCAAAGACTGCTCCCCCGATGAGCTGCTTGCCGGCGATCTGCTGCTCAGGACCGGTATCAGAGAGCCGCTCTACCTCACAGCCTGCAAGTACGCAGGCATTGAGATCCGCGAGGAGGATCACCCCGGCTATATAGAAAACCTTACGCTGTCCGACGCGGACAGGGCAAAGCTCGTAAGCTGGGTCAACACTAACAGCGAAGATTACAGCATTGCAGACGATCCCGTTCTTGAGGCGGAGCATCTGTGCTTTTCCTACGACGGAATAAAAAACGCGGTGGACGACGTTTCCTTTAAGGTTAACCGCGGCGAAATGCTCGCGATCGTCGGCAAAAACGGCGCTGGCAAGTCCACCATCTCACGACTCCTTACCGGCTTTCTCCGGGAGGACTCCGGTGATATTCTGCTCCACGGCAGAAACATCAGGGACGACACCATATTCGAGCGTGGTCAGAAGATAGGTCTTGTACTGCAAAACCCCAATCAGATGATATGCAACACGATGATTTTTGACGAGGTGGCATACGGGCTTCGCAATATGCACACGCCCGAGGACGAGGTCAAAGCCCGTGTTGAAGAGGTTTTGAGAGTCTGCGGACTGTACCCGTTTCGCAACTGGCCCATCAGCGCGCTGAGCTACGGTCAGAGAAAACGAGTCACCATCGCCTCCATCATCGTTATGCGCCCCGACATAATCGTCCTTGACGAGCCTACCGCCGGTCAGGATTACCGTCATTACACGGACATCATGGACTTCCTGAAAACGCTCAACCGTCAGGGGCTCACCATTATAATGATAACGCATGATATGCACCTTATGCTTGAGTACTGCAACAGATGCGTCGTCATTCTCGACGGCAGGAAAATATACGACGGAAGCTGTGCCGAGGTGCTGGTCGATGATGAGCTGGTCGCCAAAGCCAACCTCAAGAAAACCTCCCTCTACCAGCTCGGCGCCGAGGTTGGCGTCGACCCGAGAGATATCACGCAGTCCTATATAAACACCGAAAGGAGGCTGAGAGATGAAGATTAAGCTCTTCTCCTACAACCAGCTTGATACCTTCGTCCACCGTCTTTCGGGCGTAACGAAGCTGCTGTGCTTCCTGCTTCTTACCGCCGCGGTCATGTTCACCTATGACATCCGCGTTATACTGCTCGTGTTCGTTTTTTCGGTGACAATGGCGGGAGTCGCAAAAATTTCATTGAAGAAAGTCAAGCCCATGCTCATCTATGTGTTTATCTTTCTGCTGATGAATTTTCTGCTGACCTTCATTTTCGCCCCCAATTACGGCGTTGAACTGTACGGCACACGGCATGAGCTGTTCCATCTTTTCGGCAGATATACAATGACACTGGAGCAGTTGTTCTATCAGTGTACAAAGATCATGAAATATCTCAGCGCGATACCGCTGGGCTTCATCTTCTTCCTTACCACCGATCCCAGTGAATTTGCGTCGAGCATGAACGGTATACACGTTCCCTATAAGGCCTGTACCTCGCTCTCTCTTACGCTGAGATATTTCCCGGATATTCAGCGGGATTACAGCGATGTTTCCACCGCACAGCAGGCAAGAGGCCTTGACAATTCAAAAAAGGCAAAGCTCAGGGATCGCATCGTGAACACCACAAAGATAATTATCCCTCTCATCTTCACAACACTTGACAGAGTGGAGCTCATCACAAACGCCATGGAGCTTCGCGGCTACGGCAAGATGAAGAGGCGCACATGGTACTCCCACCGCGCTCTTAAGCGCGCCGATTATATCTCTATCGCAGTGTCTGCGGTGTTCCTGCTGTTTTCCGTCTATATGCGCTTCTTTGTTGTCGGGTCAATGTTTTACAATCCATTTATCTAAGGAGATAATCATGAAACCGTTATTAGTATTTCAGACAGACTTCACCTATGCCGAGGGTGCGGTCCCTGCCATGTACGGCGTTGTCAAAAGCGTTGACAGAGAGCTTGAAATCATGACAGCTACCCACCAGATACCCCAGTACGACACCTACAGTGCCTCGTACCGCCTGTATCAGTATATGAGATACTGGCCGAAGGGAACGATATTTGTGTCCGTTGTCGATCCCGGCGTCGGCACCTCAAGAAGGGCCTGCGTTGCCAAAACCTCGAACGGCTACTATATCGTCACTCCCGATAACGGCACGCTGTCTCATGTTGTGAAATATTTCGGTATTGACGAGATAAGAGTCATCGACGAAACCGTCAACCGACTGCGCAATGGTGACAACGAGGAGGTCTCCATCTTCCACGGCCGTGACCTTTTCGGATACTGCGCGGCAAAGCTTGCCTCCGGTATCATAAGCTTTGAGGAGGTCGGCCCTGTTTATGATAAATCTCTTATCGTAAAACACGAGCTTCAGGATGAGTGCGTTGACGGCAATACGGTAAACGGCATCCTTGAAATAAATGACCCTAACTTCGGGAACCTGTGGACATCCATACGTAAAAAGGTGTTTGAGGATTTCGGCTTCCGGCACGGCGACAGGATCCACACCGTTATATACCATAACGATAAAGTCGTTCTTGACGAAAGGCTTTTCTATTATGAGTCCTTCGGTATGGCGGAAAATCACAGTGTGATGATATACAATAACGAGGTCAACAAGATCGCCCTTGCCGAGGTCGTAGGCAATCTTGAAAAGAGTCACAGTCTCGGCTACGGCCCCGACTACCGGATAGAGTTTATTAAAGATGAATAAGTTTTTGGTATTTCAGTCCGACTTCGGACTTGTTGACGGCGCGGTCAGCGCCATGAAGGGTGTCGCCTACAAGGTTGACCCACAGCTTATCATCAGCGACGTCACCCACGATATCACCCCCTATAACATTTTCGAGGCATCCTATCGCCTGTTTCAGACGGTGGATTACTGGCCCGCAGGTACTGTTTTTGTCTCAGTTGTCGACCCCGGTGTCGGCTCGGACAGAAAGAGTATTGTCGCCCGCACCGCCAAGGGGCAGTATGTGGTGACCCCGAACAACGGCACTCTCACCCACCTGAGCGCGTTCGGCGGTATCGAGGAGATACGCGAGATTGAGGAAAGCACCAACCGGCTGAAAAACAGCGCGCTTTCGTACACCTTCCACGGGCGTGACATCTACGCCTACACCGGTGCGCGTCTTGCCTCCGGGGTCATAAGCTACGAGGAGGTCGGTCCTGCGCTTGACCTTGATGAGTTGGTCTCGCTGGAGCTTTTCGGCGCAGTGCAGACGGATAATTCCGTCAGCGGACGTGTGGATATACTTGATGTGCGCTTCGGCTCGCTGTGGACATCCGTCCCGTTTGAGAGCTTCAAGGCACTTGGCTTTGAGTTCGGCGATGATGTAGACGTGCGTATTTTCCGCGGAGATATTCTTGTGTACGCTAACCGCGTTACTTACGGGCGTTCTTTCTCCGCCGTAAGACCCGGTATGCCAATCATTTATATGAACTCCGTGAACCATATGGCACTCGCGGTAAACCTCGGCTCATTCGCCGAGACTTACCACATCGGCGTCGGCAGTATGTGGACGATATCCTTCAGTAGAATTTGAGCATTATATTGACAAGGCCGTACACCATTTATCGGTGTACGGCTTTTTAGTGGCCCTCGAAAGGCAACGAAAAAAGGCAGCCCATCAATCGATGGGCTGTCTGGCAGCGGAGGAAGGATTCGAACCCTCACAAACGGAGTCAGAGTCCGGTGTGCTACCTTTACACAACTCCGCTAAACGCAAGAGTTATTATACCCGCTTTACGGAATTTGTCAAGGGTTATTTTCAAAAAACTTCATTTTACGTCAGAAAATTCTTTGCTTCCTCATAATAGTAGTTTACGAGCAGGTCAACGCAGGCTCCGTAGCTGCGTAATCCGAGCTTCTGGTCATAGCTTTGAAGGAAGCCCTCATACACCGTGTTGCTGACCGTCTGGACGGGAGTATCGAACTGTTTCCAATAATTTGAGTCGAGCGCAAAATCCTTAACCACACGCTCGTCAAGGAGGCCGTACACACGCTTCCACTCTGCATAATCTGCCTTGTACAACGCATTGCCGAGATGCACATAGGCAAGCAGGCAGGCCGAATAGCAGTAATCCGTATCACCGTAATACAGACTCGCCAGCACCGCCGTGAAATTCGCCTCCTGCTCCTTGGCCACTCCACGCTGATGCGAGAGCTCGTGCGCGACCGTGGAGGCAAAGAGTGCCGGCGGAAAGTCGGTATTAACATTCGCCTCGGCGGTAAATGGGAAAAAGAAGCCCGTGAAGTTCGTATAGCTCATCACGCGGGAAAAGAACACTCCCTTGGCACGGACTCTCGGCCCGTCAAGACAGGGATAATGGCTGACCACTGCGTCAAAGACCTCATCGGAACGGGCAAGTATGGCCTCCCTGTCACAGACGTAAAAGCCATTCTCATTGCGCGTCACAATGTCGGCGTATTCGTTCGCGCGCAGAGCAAAATACTCCGTCACCGTGGCCAGCTCCTCGGCGGAGATTTCCTTTGACTCGATGCCGCTGCGACTCTGAAAATCGTCACCGTAGTAATAAATTCCCCACAGCATACAGAACAGTGCATATATCAGAGCAACAATTGCCAGGACAGTTATAAATATTATGTAAACCCGCTTGAGCCTATCTTTTCTGATTATTAAAAGAACGATTTGCGAAATTATGTAAACCGTCGCCGTGATCAGCCCAAGCGCCCAGATAAGCTCCGCCACGGAAAACGGTACATAAGAATTAAGACGCGCAAGAGCATGGTGAAACGGCTGTACAATATTCTCCGAGAGCGTGGCCATAAGAGGCTTATTCCCCCGTGTTATCAGGTGCAGCAATATAAGTCCCCCGCTTATGAGAAGCAGGATATGACGTCCGGGACATAGCCGGTATAATCCGCGCAGACCGCGCTTTTCGACAGTTTTATTTTCCATATTACTGATAATACATCATTAAGTGCCGGCGGGCAAGTGAAAATTCTGGAAACAATAAAACCTCCCCGCCGGAGCGGAGAGGTCATGGTATAAATTACTTCGCGTTCTTTGCCAGCTCGCAGAGAGCGGTGAAAGCGGCGGGGTCGTGGATAGCGGTCTCAGACAGCATCTTGCGGTTCATGT
>CAZPLL010000030.1:0-20497 GCA_964587485.1 uncultured Oscillospiraceae bacterium
CAGCAATTATCTGTTGCCTAACTTTGTGGAATCTTTATGTTGCAATTTAGAACATTCCGGTCGGTGCGTTTTTCCTGTTGACTAAAGTGAAGAAAAAATGTAAAATATGCTGATACCTTAGTGTTCAAAGGTGAGAAGAGATGGCGGAACTGAAATTCGGCGACGCGAGCCGCCTTTCACATGCGTATATCGTGACGGCCGCTTCTCCGGAGGAGGCGCTCGGAGCGGCGAGACGGATCGCTGCCGCCGCCGTGTGTCAGCGGAAGCATGACGTCCCCTGCGGGGAGTGCCGCGCCTGCCGCAAGGCACTGTCCGACATTCACCCGGATGTCACCCGCGTATCGCGCCTCACCGACGACAAGGGGCACACAAAGCGCGGGATCGGTGTTGACCAGATACGCGCCGTCATTGCCGACGCGTACGTTCTGCCGAATGAGGCGGAGCGTAAGGTGTATATCGTAAGCGAGGCGGATACCATGAACGTCCCCGCGCAGAACGCGGCGCTCAAGCTTCTTGAGGAGCCGCCGAAGGGTGTTATATTCCTGCTGTGCACCACGAACGCGCGCAAGCTTCTGCCCACGGTGCGCTCCCGCTGTGCCGAGATAAACCTCGGAGGAGACGAGGCTGACGCGGACGACGAGACCGAAAGGCTTGCCGAGGCGTTTATCAGCGCGGCGGCCTCCGGCGACAGGGCAAAGCTCTTTGCGTGGTGCGCGAAGAACGAGACTATGGACAGCCGCACCGCGACGGAGTTTTTCGAATGTGCGCGGGAGCTTACGGTGGATATGCTGTGCATGAGACGGGACGCGCAGGGCATGAGCCGCGGGGAGCTTATGCGCCTCAGCTCGCTCATATCACGTTGTCTCGAATATCTCGGAGTGAACACGGGAGTTAAACATATTTTTGGCCTGCTGGCGGCGGACGCTGTTGCAGGAGGCGGAAACAGAGGAAAGTAAATTGATCGAAGTAGTAAGCATAAAATTCAAAAACAGGGGAAAGTGTTATTTCTTTTCCCCCAACGGCCTGAAAATACCCTCCGGGGAGCGTGTCATTGTCGAGACTTCCAAGGGGCTTGAGATCGCCGACTGCGTACACGGCAACCACTTCGTGGAGGATACCTCCGTCGTACAGCCACTGCGCCCGGTTGTGCGCCTTGCGACCTATGACGATATGCGCGTGGCGGAGATCAACAAGCAGAGAGAGAAGGAGGCCTTCGACATCTGCCAGAAGAAGATCGAGGAGCACGGCCTTGACATGAAGCTCGTGGACGTGGAGTGCAATTTCGAGGGGAACAAGACGATGTTCTTCTTCACCTCCGACGGGCGGGTGGACTTTCGCGAGCTGGTGAAGGATCTGGCGGGCATTTTCCGCAACCGCATCGAGCTGAGGCAGATCGGCGTGCGTGACGAGGCGAAGATGATCGGCGGCATCGGCATCTGTGGCAGACCCTACTGCTGCAACCAGTTCCTTGAGGACTTCCAGCCCGTGTCCACCAAGATGGCGAAGGTGCAGTCCCTCTCCCTCAACCCCACCAAAATATCCGGAAGCTGCGGCAGACTCATGTGCTGTCTGCGCTATGAGCAGGAGGCATACGAGGACCTTATAAAGCGTGTACCCAAGCAGGGCGCCTTTGTCGAGACGAAGGACGGCTACGGCACCGCCGTGCAGGTAAATCTCCTCCGCCAGACCGTCAAGGTCAAGCTTGACGGCTCGGACGACGACACGCTGAATATCTACAAATCCAACGAGCTTGCGGCCGTGCCCGGCGGCAGACCCAGGGACGGCGAGCCTCTCCCCTCTGTGCTCAAATATGTTCCCGAGGAGCCGGAGGAGGAACCGGAGGACGAGTGGAAACTGCCTGTCATGCTTCCGGAGGAGCCGGAGGAGCCGCAACAGCAGGCAGTGCAGAGCGCGCCGGACAGAGAGCCGCGCCGACAGAATAACCGCCGCCGCCGCGGAAAGCCCGCCGCGCAGAACACCGAGAGGGAAAAGCTTCCCTCGCAGGGCACAAAAAAGGCAGACCGAAGCGCCGACAAAAAGGACAAGGAGCACGCGGGAGAAAGGAAGCTCGTCAAGCCCCAGGTAAAAACTGAGGGGGAGGGAAAGCAGACGGCGGATAAGCCCCAGCCCAGACAGCGCCGCAAGCCGGACGGCGGCAAGCCCTCCGCAAAGCCCGCTGCGACAGCGCCGAGGAACACCGAGGCCGGTGACGAGAGCGCGAAGCAGCCCGCGCCGCGACAGCGCAACACCTCCGCGAACGGCGGAGAGCACAGAAAAAACAACTATCGCCGCGGATATTACCGCAAGCCCAAGCCCAAGACCTCCGGCGAGGCAAAAGGCTAAACAGGCAACAGATAAGAAAAAAAGCTCCCGCCGAGGCATAAACCCGGGCGGGAGCTTGTGCGTTTCATGCTTTCCTGACAGGATGGCGGATGACGGTCTTGAGCTTGTCGCGTGCCACTCTGCGCGCGTCGGAAAGATATATCTCATGGTGCAGTCTTTCGTTACTCAGGTCGGTCACATAGCCGTTTTCGGCGAGGAACGCATCCATCAGAGCCACCGTCGGCACCTCGTTATCATAATCGCCGATGTGCATTATCTGGACACATAGACCCTCATCGACGGTCAGAAGCTCCGCGCATGAGCAGTCCAGCTTTTTCTTCCGCGTTGCTGTCTCCACCGCCCAGTCAAAGTCGGCCTTTGTCACAAAGTCGGGCAGACGGATGACGGATATCCACCTGAACGAGGCCTTGTCCGTGTAGTCGATCCGCTCTCTGCCCTCCTGCTGCCAGAAGCCCTCAAGCGGAGGAACAACATATTCGAAAAAGCCATCTATCCGGTGGTCGGTCATATAGCTCATCTTGATGGTGTAGGCGACGGAGTAGAGGACGCCTATCGCGCTTTTATACGCGCCGCCCTCCTCATTCGGGTCGCCCTTGCCTCTGACGGCGATGTAATTCGCCCTCGGCACAGTAACGATCTCAGGCCTGTTTTTTGGCATATAAAACTCTTTGTATTCCTTTTTGAAATCAAAAGCCATGCTTTTACCTCCGCTCACTCGGGTATATATGCTGATTATATCACGGCACAGGCAGACGCGCAAGGGCGGCGGAGGCAAAAAACGCATTTTTATACAACAAAAAACTTGCAATATCGCGAAGGATATTCTACTATAGGGAGAGGAAAAAGGAGTTGATCTATATGGAATTCAACGTAAACAGCCCCGTGCTGTTCCTGCTGGCGGGTATAGTTGTCGCCGCCGTGCTGGGGCAGTCCGTGTACTTCCTCGTGAAGGCATGGAGACAGGGCAAAAAAATCGGCATGCCCATGGACAAGCTCAAGCGCATCGTCATCGGCACAGCCATCTTTACCGTGGCTCCGGCTACGGCTATAGTGATAAGTGTTATAAGCCTCTCGAAGAAGCTGGGCATTCCTCTGCCGTGGATGAGGCTGAGCGTGGTGGGCGCGATCACCTATGAGACTCCCGCCGCCACCAACGCGCTGAGTGCGATGGGGCTTCGCTGGGAGGATGTCACCACACTTACCGCACAGCAGTACGCGACCGTCGCCGCCGTTATGACGGTCGGTATAATGGTGGGCATATGGCTCGTCCCCGCGGTTTCGAGAAAAATACAAAACGGCATGATAAGCATCGAGAGCCGCGACAAAAAATGGGGCGAAATATTCTCTGCCTCGCTTTTCCTCGGCATGATCTCCGCGTTCCTCGGCTATGTTTTCTGCGATCTGCCCGCCGTGTTCGCCGGCGACCTCAGCGGACTTATCTCCGTGCTGGTCATGCTCTCGTCGGCGCTGATGATGGGCGTTTGCGGCTTTGCCATGAAGAAATTCAACTGGCGCTGGATGAATGACTACGCGCTCCCGATAAGCCTTATCGTGGGTATGGCGGCCGCCATTCCCATAACCGCCTGGTTATCCTGAGGAGGTACGCGTGATGAAGAAAAATCTTTCCTACATAGACTCCGTACACAGAGACGGCTGTATATGGAACCTGAGCTGTATGGTGATCATGATGCTCTTCCCCGTGGCGGTATGCCTCATCTTCGGGGTGAGCCTTGACTGGGGCGGCTTCTGGATGGGTCTGCTTGCCACGGCGCCGATGTTCTGGGCGGTCGGTATAGTGGAGGTGTTCACCTATGTTCCCATGCTTGGCGTGGGCGGGTCTTACCTCGCGTTCGTCACAGGCAATCTTACGAACCTGAAGGCCCCCGCCGCCATAAACGCGCTTGAGCTGGTGGGCGCGGACATAAAGAGCGAGGAGGGCGAGATAGTCTCCACCATCGCCATCGCCGTGTCGAGCATCGTTACCACACTCATCATAATCCTCGGCGTGGTGCTCATTGTCCCGCTTGACCCGATACTCAATTCTCCCGTGCTTGCGCCCGCGTTTGACCGTATGCTGCCGGCGCTCTTCGGCGGGCTCGGCGTGGTATTCATCTCCCGCAACTGGAAGATCGCCATCGCCCCGGTCGCGCTCATGCTCATTCTCTTTGTCGCCATCCCCGGTCTCGGCGGCTACGTCAGCGTCATGGTGCCGGTGGGTGTGCTGTTTTCACTGCTGGTATCCCGCATAATGTATAAAAAAGGTATGCTGGATTAAATTTAGAAAGGAAGCTTAAAATGGTCGGTATTATTATTCTAGCGGTCATTGTCATTTTCCTCGCGGTCGTTCTCATCCGCACCGCAATGTTCAAGCCCAAAGAGACGGGCGAAAAGAGCTTCGAGGATGTCAGCTTTGACGGCGAGGCCGCGGTAAACGCGCTCGCGGAGCTCATCCGTTGCCGCACTGTGTCCTACGACGATCACTCGCTCGAGGACGACGCGGAGTTTGAAAAGCTCATCGGAAAGCTCCCGGAGCTCTATCCCCATGTGACGGAGACCTGCTCGCTCAAGCGGTTTGCGGACAGGGGTCTGCTCTTCAAGTGGGACGGCAGAGAGCCGGGCGACCCTGCGGTGCTCATGGCTCATTACGACGTTGTGCCCGTTGAGGAGGAAAACTGGGACAAGCCCGCGTTCGAGGGCATCATCGAGGACGGCGTTCTCTGGGGACGCGGCGCGCTCGATACCAAGGTCACCTTTAACGGTGTGCTCTCCGCCGCGGAAAATCTTATAAAGCAGGGCTTTCGGCCGAAAAACGACATATACTTTGCCTTCTCCGGCGGCGAAGAGGTCAACGGCAGAGGCGCTGTCAACATTGTGGATTACTTCACGGAGAACGGCATAGTTCCCTCCATGGTCGTTGACGAGGGCGGCGCCGTGGTCGAGGATGTGTTCCCCGGCGTTACCGGCCCCTGCGCGCTCATCGGCATCGCGGAAAAGGGTCTTATGAACGTGGAATATTCCGTCAGCTCCGACGGCGGACACGCCTCCGCCCCCGCGCCTCACACCCCCGTGGGCGTGCTTGCGAGAGCCTGCACCAGAATAGAAAATCACCCCTTCAAGGCGCACTTCACCAAGCCCGTCATGGAGATGTTCGACACACTGGGTCGTCACTCCACCTTTGTCTACCGCATGATCTTCGCGAACCTCTGGTGCTTCGGCGGTATTCTTGACGGCATATGCAAGAAGAGCGGCGGCGAGCTCAACGCGCTCGTGCGCACCACCGTGGCCTTTACCCAGATGAGCGGCAGTAAGGCGTCCAATGTCATCCCTCCCTCCGCGTCGATGGTCTCCAATATGCGCCTCAACCCCGAGGATACGATGGATTCGGCGCTTGAGTATCTCCGAACCGTCATTGATGACGAGAACGTGAAGATAACCAAGATACTCGGCGAGAATCCCAGCCCCATTTCCCGCACCGACTGCGAGGGATGGCAGCGTGTTGTGAACGCCGTGTCCGGTACATGGCAGGGCTCCATCGTCTCCCCGTACCTTATGGTACAGTGCTCCGACAGCCGCCACTACCGTGACCTGAGCGACAGGGTATACCGCTTCTCTGCCATGGATCTCACCTCCGAGGAGCGTCACACCATCCACGGCAACAACGAGCGCATCCGCATCGACACCGCCAAGCGCGCCGTAGAGTTCTATGTACGCCTTATGAAGCAGTGCTGAGTAACGCCAAACTGACCTCACGGGGAGGGCTTCTACCCTCCCCGCGTTAATTTTATTTCGTTTTCTGAGAGTTTCTGTTATGAAGGATCTTAATTTTATCAGGCTGGCCGTGGTATACGCAGGCTGCTTTCTCGGCGCGGGATATGTGTCCGGGCAGGAGCTGTTGCAGTATTTCGGCGACTTCGGGCTTATGGGCTATGTGGGGCTCGCGGCGGCAATGCTGCTCTTTTTCCTGCTGGGTGTGCTCATAATGTCGCTTACCGCGAAGACCGGCATTTACGACGCGGAAAAGCTTACCGTGCCGTGGGAGCTCAAGCTGCTGAGAGTCTGCTTCTCGGCGCTTGAGATGCTGTTGATGTTCGCTATCGCGGCGATAATGAACTCGGGAGCGGGCGCTCTTGCACAGCAGCTTTTCGGCCTGCCTCACGCGGCGGCGGGAGCGGTATTTGCCGCGCTTGTGCTGGTGTGCGCCCTCGCGGGACTGTCGAGCCTCGTATCGGTGTTCTCGCTGTCGGTGCCGTGCCTTGCTCTGGCGTCGGTGATCACGGCGGTTGCGACCTTTGCCACGGGCGGCGTCCCCGCGTTCGAGACGCAGAGCGCGAACGGCCTGCTCGGAAACTGGTTTGTCAGCGCGATGAACTTCGCCTGCTATAACTTTTTCGGCACTATCGTTATCATCGCTCCGTTCGGCCACTATGTGAAAAAGCGCGGCACCGCGCTCGCCGGCATCGGATGCGGGACGCTCATGCTGCTCCTCATCGCACTGGGCGTACTGCTGTCGGTGGACTGTGTGCCGGGCGCGGCAGAGAGCGAGCTCCCCATGCTTACCGTGGCCGGGAAACTCCATCCGTGGGCGGCCTACGGATACGCCCTGCTGCTCATTGCCGCGATGTTCGGCGCGGCGCTTTCAAGTCAGGTCAGCGTCGTCAATTACTTTGTCGAAAAATTCCTCGCGCTCGGGAGAAAAAGAGGACTCTTCACCGCGCTTGTGTGCGGCGCGTCCTTTGCCGCGGGGCTGTTCGGCTTCGGCGATCTCATCGGGGTGCTCTACCCCGTGTTCGGGTACGGAAGCGTGCTCTTTATCATCACAATAACCGTGCATTATTTTATGATCTCCGGGAAAAAGGACGGAAAAGCATGAAGGCTGAAAGAGAATTTCCCCGCTTCATCGTCAGCGCAAAGGGAACGCGCTGGGTCGAGGGCGGCCATCCGTGGATATACGACGCGGAGATAAGAGGCGAGGAGGGCGTGTGCGAAAACGGTGCACTTGCCGACGCTGTGAGCGAAAAGGGAAAGTATCTCGGCACCGGCTTTGTCAGCCGCGAGAGCCGGATACGACTGCGCCTTGTCTCGCGCAACGCGAACGACCGCTTTGACGAGGCGTTCTGGAAAAGAAGAATCAAGTATGCGTGGGATTACCGCAAGACCGTGATGGGCGGCGACATCTCCTGCTGTCGCGTCATCTTCGGCGAGGCCGACGGCTTCCCCGGTCTTACGGTGGACAGATTTTCAAACATACTCGTCGCCCAGACCCTCTCCGTCGGGATAGAGCGGCTCAAGAGCGTGCTGTTCCCGCTGATACTCGAGGTGCTGCGCGAGGACGGACAGCTCATCGACGGCATCTTCGAGCGCAACGATGTTGCCATCCGCGCACTTGAGGGACTGGAGCAGGGGAGGGGCTGGTTCGGTGCGGAGCACCCGGAGAGCCCCGTGACGGAGATCTGCGAAAACGGCATTTATTATTCCGTGGATGTGGAGAACGGGCAGAAAACCGGCTTTTTCCTTGACCAGAAGTATAACCGGCTTGCCGTGGCGAGGCTTGCGCGGGGAAAGCGCGTGCTTGACTGCTTCACTCACACCGGCTCGTTCGCGCTCAACGCGGCAATGGGCGGTGCGGAGCACGTTACGGCGGTGGATATCTCCGCCTCCGCCGTGGAGATGGCGCGGAAAAACGCTGTTCGCAACGGCCTTGAGGACAGAATGGACTTCATTGCCGCCGATGTTTTCGACCTCCTGCCCGAGCTTGAAACCCGGGGGAGAGCACCCTATGACTTCATCATCCTCGACCCGCCCGCCTTCACCAAATCCAGAAAGACCGTCGGCAATGCACAGCGTGGCTATAAGGAGATAAATCTGCGGGCACTGCGCCTCCTGCCGCGCGGCGGATATTTCGCCACTGCCTCGTGCAGTCACTTCATGCCCGCCGAGCTTTTCGAGAAAATGCTGAGCTCCGCCGCCGCGGACGCGGGCGTGGAACTCAGACAGATCGAGGCTCGTCAGCAGGCCCCCGATCACCCCATACTCTGGAACGTACCTGAGACGGATTATCTCAAGTTTTATATCTTTCAGGTGGTTTGAAAATTAACATCTTTTAAGTTGACGGCATCCGCGGATGGCGGTATAATTATCTTAATTGGGATTATTACCGTAAAAACGGAGGTATTGATATGAAAAAAATAATTACTCTGCTGCTTGCCTGCGTGCTGGTGTTCTCTTTGGCCGCCTGCGGCGATAAGGAGGAGACTCCCATCGAGCCGCAGGTCACCGACGAGCCCGAGATCGCCGAGCCAATCGAGCAGGAGCCCGAGGAGCTTGCCGAGATAGACAAGCTTGCGGACGCAGCTCTTGAAGAAAATGAGCTCAAGATCATAAGCTCCTGCGGTGAGGATATCACTGCCGTCGCCGCCGGGGAGTTTGAGGCCATTTTCGGCATCCATGTCACCTATGAGTGCATGAGCCTTGAGGAGGCCGAGGCCGCCGTCGAAAACGGCACCGACGCCGACATCTGGATGGGCGTGCCCTCTGCCGTTCTCGATGAATATGCCGAAAAGGGGATTTTCCTTTCCTATACTGCCGAGAACTCCGGCAAGCTTCTCTCAGACTCTTTTAAGGGCGCGAACGATAGCTGGTACGGCATTTACGCGGATCTTATGGGATTCACCTATAACCGTGAGATGTTCGAGGATGCTTCCGAGCTCCTCCCCACCTCGTGGGACGATCTGTACAAGGACGTTTACGTTGACAAGCTCTGTGCCTCCCTGCAGGACGGAAACGCCGCCGCGGCTGTGGCCTCCGGCGCGTATGCCATCGCTGTCGGCAGGGTGAGCTACGGCGTTGCCCGTGCGCTCGGCGGCAGTAATCTTGACTTCGCAGTGCCCTCCGACGGTATCCAGTGCATGGTCGCCGGCACCGCTATCCTTGACGGCTGTGCTCATGAGAACGCCGCGAAGCAGTGGATCGAGTTCATCCTTACCGATTTCGCCGAGGGCGTGGATCTGAGCCACATGGGACTCTTCCCGGTCATAGCCGACGGCGCGACCCCCGCCGTCGCCGCCGCTCTCGCTATTGACATTGCCGACGCGAAGGTCGTTCCCGTTGTCGGGGACGAGGGGCTTGTGGAACTGGTTGAGCTTCTCAAGCAGGGCTGAGCCTGAAAAACCGTGCCGACAGACCGACGACCTGTTTGCGCAAATGAGATCAAGAAAGTAAAGGAAGTAAGTCATGCATCTTCAGGAATCCGGAGAAATGTATCTGGAGACGATACTTGTGCTCTCCAAGCAAATCAAAAATGTTCGCGCCATCGACGTGGGAGAATACATGGGCTACTCAAAGCCCAGCGTGAGCCGCGCTATGGGCATACTGCGCTCGGGCGGCTTCGTGACCACGGATGAGGACGGCTTCATTCGCCTCACGGACCTTGGCAGGGAGACGGCGGAAAGGACCTATGAACGTCATGACGTGCTCTCGAGGCTTTTCATGAGCCTCGGTGTCAGCGAGGAGACCGCCATGGAGGACGCCTGCAAGATCGAGCACGACATAAGCGACGAGACCTTCCGAGCCATAAAGGACAAATTTGACCTGTGATTTATATGGTTATGTAAAAAACGGCACCGTGTCGGATGATGACACGGTGCCGTTTTTGCCTCTCACTTGACTTTCATAGACGACCTTCTTTTTTTATAAGACGGATGTCACGGCCGACAAAGGGCAGATGCAGGAACTCGCCGGAGAGACGCGAGCATATCTGGGGTGTGTAGTTTTTTTGAAGCTCCGCGTCGCGGAGGTTGGTGCTTATCACCATGCGCTTGCCGTTTACAAGGCGGGTGTTTATCAGCGTATAGAGTGAGCTGAGCGACATGGGCGTTACCATCTCCGTGCCGAGGTCGTCAAGTATCATAAGATCACAGTCGAGCATACGGCGCACACGGGCGGCGGCCGCCTCGCCCTCCGGGGTGTCGCGCAGGAACTTCTGCTTCTCAAAGCAGTCCAGCGCCGCCGACGCGGAGTCGTAGCAGACGGAGAGCCCCTTCGCGGCGACACTGCGGGCTATGCAGGCGGAGAGATATGTCTTGCCGAGACCCGGCGCCCCCTGAAAGAGGAGGTTAGAGGACACGTTCGGGAAGTTCGCGGCAAAGGTCTTGCAGCCCTCGAGAACGCGGGTCATTACCTCACGCGGTACCGCGCCGCCGACGGGGTGATTGTCGTAAAGACTGAGGTCAAAATTTTCGAAGCTCTCGTCCCCGCGCCGCATGAGCGTGCCCAACTCCTGCGTGAGCTCCGCGTTGTAGAGCCTGCCGAGGCAGATGCAGGGGTGCCCCTCGAAAACACCGGTGTCGCGGCATTTTTCGCAGGAGTGCAGCTCGTCAAGGTGATTTGTGGGATAGCCGTTTTCCGTCAACAGCTCGGCCTTGCGTATCTGAAGGTCTAAATTTTCGCTTTTCAGCTCAGCGAGCCGCTCGGCGAGATCGCTCCGACGCGAAACGGTCAGCCGTACAAGCTCCGCCATCTGCGCGCGCATACGCGCATCAATGCGCTCTATCTCCGGCACGCGGCCGTAGACCTCCAGTACGCGGCGCTGATGCTCGGCCTCGTTTTCGGCGCGCACCGTGTCAAGCTTTGCTCTGGCTCTTGCCAGAAGTTTTCCGTCGTAGGGCATACTACGCCTCCGTTCAGATTTTGCTGATAATATCGTCAAGGCGGGAAATGTCTATCTGCTCGTCTCCGCCGTTTTTTGCGGTGATGCGCCGCCCGCCGCGGGGGTCGCCCGTCTCGATATCCTCAACGGTGAAGAGCTGTTTCTGTTGCCAGTTCTGTAAAATCTTGTTCATGTACGCCCAGCGGAGTGAGCCGGTCTGGGTGAGCGTGCGGTCAAGAGCGAGGGCTATCACCTCGTCGTCAAAGCCCATGTCCGCCCACGCGTTGATATACTTGCGCTCCGTGGGGCTGAGTTCGCGCTGTATGCCGAGCAGGGTCTTGAGCTGAGAGGAGCGCTCGGCTTTCTCCCTCTCGCGGCGGATGTATTCTTCGGCAAGGTCGAGCGTGAGTATCTCGCGGTTTGCCCAGCGGTAGGCCTCCTGCTCGATGCCCCTTATGGTGGGTGTGCGCCGAGCGCCGTACTGACGTGTACAGCACTCCCCACAGTAGTGCAGGAGCGTGAGTATAACGTCCGTGGGCAGGGCAAGGTAATCATAAATGCCGAATAGAACGCGCAGGTCGTTACTGCTGAGCGTGCGCCCCATGACATTCTGAGCCTCGGCAATGATGATGGAGAAGGACGGATCCTCCTGCGAACGGCGCGAGAGATCGGCGGCGGTGTACTGTGGCAGACTCAGAGCCGGCGCGGGACGCTTGCCCCCGGCGTCACCGAGGAGCAGACCCATGCGCCGAAGCTTTTCCTCGGCGGCGCTTATCTCGCCCATGGTGCGGCACAGCTCGCCCGCGGCACGCTCCGCGTCGGTACAGCCGGTGCGCATTATGTAGATGTATAAAAGTGCTACGTCGCCGTCATGCGCGGCGATGAGCCTGTCGGCCGCGGCGGGCGCGATAATGCCGTTGTCTTTTTCCTGCATGGTTGACCTCGGGTGAATAATTCACAGAATGTTTTCTTCAAGGCGTATTATAACATTAAAATTAACTTGTCGCAATAGGTATATATGTGCTATAATAACGTGTAAAATTACGCGAGGAGTATCTTTGGAATGATCGAACTGCTTTCTCCCGCCGGATCGCCGGAGGCCGTTATCGCCGCCGTTCAGAACGGGGCGGACGCCGTATATCTGGGAATGGGCGACTTTAACGCCCGCAGGGGAGCAAAAAACTTCACGGATGAGGAATTTGCAAAGGCTGTGCGCTATTGCCGCATCCGCGGCTGTAAGGTCTATGTTACGCTTAACACTCTCGTAAACGACCGCGAGATCGAGCAGGCTGTCCGTTCGGCGGGCCTTGCGAGCGACCTCGGTGCGGACGGACTCATCATGCAGGACGTGGGACTTATCCGCGCGGTACACGCCGCGCTTCCCGATATGCCCATTCATGCGAGCACCCAGATGAGCATACATAACCTTGCGGGCGTCGAGTGTGCGGCGGAGATGGGCATAACGAGAGCGGTGCTGGCGCGTGAGCTGAACATCGACGAGATACGCTTCATTACCAAAAACGCCTCCATCGAGACGGAGGTTTTCTGTCACGGCGCGCTGTGCTTCTGCCACTCCGGGCAGTGCTATATGTCCAGCCTCATCGGTCGCCGCAGCGGCAACCGCGGCATGTGCGCCCAGCCCTGCCGTATGCAGTATTCCCTCGGCGGAAGAATGGATGATTACCCGCTCAGCCTCAAGGACAACTGCCTTGTTGATCGGCTCGCCGAGCTGGAGGAGGCGGGCGTTGCCTGCGTGAAGATAGAGGGGCGCATGAAGCGCCCGGAGTACACCGCCGTAGTTACCGGCATATACTCCAAGGCGCTCAAGGAGCACCGCCAGCCCACGCGCGAGGAGATGGAGCTGCTTGAAAAGGCGTTTTCGAGAAGCGGCTTCACGCAGGGCTACTATACCGGAGACAAAAAGGAAATGTTCGGCGTCAGGGGTGATAGCGACCCGGATACCGAGAGAATATTTGCCGAGGCGCGGAAAAAATACGGCGACGGCGAGGTACGCCGCGTGCCCGTACACTTCTACACCGTGGCGGAAAAGGGCGAGCATATAAAGGCTATCGCCTTCGACGATGAGGGACACAAGGCCGTGGCCTACGGCCCCGTACCCGAACGGGCGAGAGGACAGGGTATTTCCCCGACCTATCTTGAGGAGCAGATGTTCAAGACCGGCGGCACGCCGTTTAACTGCGTGGAGAACAGAGCCAAGGCGGATCCCGGGCTGTTCCTGCCCGCCTCCGCGATAAACGAGCTTCGCCGCAAGCTGGTTTCCGAGCTTACCGAGAGCCGCGCCGCGCCCCCAAAACGCCGCCGCGAGCGCATACCGCTCATGCCCGGGAATGTCCAGCCCATCAGGGACCCCGTAAAGATATTTCAGGTGCGTACCGACGAGCAGCTCACTCCGGAGCTTGCCGCGCTCAAGCCCGACTATATCTATGTTCCCGTCATGGTCATGGCGGAGGGCTTTGATAAGGTGAAGCAGTTCGCCGACCTGGGCGCGACACCCGTCGCGGTACTGCCGAGGGTCATCACCGACGAGCAGGCGCGGGACGTGTACGCCGCGCTTGAGAAGGTTTTCGATTTCGGCGTGAATGAGGCGCTGGTCGGGAATCTCGGCCATGTGTTCATGGCTCGCGGCGCGGGAATGAAAATGCGCGGGGACTTCGGCCTGAACGCCTTCAACTCCCACACGCTGGGTGTGCTGAGGGACTCCGGCTTCCTCTCCGCGACCGCCTCGTTTGAGCTTCGCATAGCGCAGATAAAGGCGATGAACAAGCCGCTCGACACCGAGCTTATCGTTTACGGCCGCCTGCCGCTGATGGTCTCCGACCAGTGCATAATGCGAGAGAGCGCCGGCAGATGCACCTGTCAGATCCCCGGACAGCTCACCGACCGCATGGGATCGGTGTTCCCGGTGGTCAAGGAGTTCGGCTGTCGCAATGTGATATATAACGCCCATAAGCTGTATCTGGCCGACAAGAAGGAGGATCTCTATTCCTCCGGGCTGTGGGGACTGCGTATGCTCTTCTCCACAGAGAGCGCGCGAGAGTGCGCCGAGGTCGCCAAGTGCTACATGGGCCTTTCCGACTACAGACCCAACGTTCTCACGCGTGGGTTGTACTACAGAGGTGTGGATTAAATGAGCATAATACTTGCATCCGGCTCTCCGCGGCGCAGGGAGCTTCTGGAGATGCTGGGAGTTCCCGAACTGAGGATCATTCCCGCCGCGGGAGAGGAGATCGCGCCGCAGGGCGTCGGCCCGGGCGAGCTCGTAATGGCGCTTGCCTCCGCAAAGGGACGCGAGGTCGGCGCGCAGTGCGCTCCCGACGATGTCATTATCGCGGCCGATACCGTCGTTTGGGTAAACGGCGGCGTTTTCGGCAAGCCCCACAGCAGGGCGCAGGCGTTTGAAATGCTCTCGACGCTCTCCGGCAATACGCATGAGGTGTATACCGGCGTGTCGGTCATAAGAGACGGGCATGAGGAGCTTGGGTACGAGGTCAGTCGCGTGACCTTCCGTGAGCTCTCGGACGACGAGATAGAGCGCTATATCGCCACCGGCGAGCCGATGGACAAGGCGGGAGCCTACGGAGCTCAGGGTCTCGGGGCACTGCTCGTCGAGCGGATCGACGGCGATTTCTTCAATGTGATGGGTCTGCCTCTGTGCAGACTCGGTCAAATGCTCAAAAAGCAGGGAGTTGTTATCCTTTGAAAGAGTATCTAAAGAAAAACGGAATACGCATCGGCATAATCGTCTTTGCCGTGGCCGCCATCATCGCGCTCGGCAACGCCGCAAGGGGCGGAGAAATAAGCTTTTTGCAGAATGCGACCGGCGTTATAGAGGCGCCGCTCAAGAAGGTCCTCAGCTCCACGGTCAACTGGTTTGATACCATCTACGGATATCTTTACGAGTATGACTCCCTCATGGCGGAGAACGAGTCGCTCCGCTCACAGCTTGCCGACGCGCAGCAGTCCGCCCGTGACGGTATCGAGGCGTCCGAGGAGAACACGAGACTGCGTAAGCTCCTTGAGCTTCGCGAGAAGCATACCGACTACGACATGGAATCCAGCAAGGTCGTTCTCTGGTCGTCGTCAAACTGGTCATCCGCCTTCACTATCAGTAAGGGCTCGAGCAGTGGCATTGAGCTGGGCGACCCGGTGATAACCGAGTACGGCGTGCTTGTCGGGCAGATAACCGAGCTGGGCGAGAACTGGGCGACGGTCAGCACCGTCATCGACGTCGACATGAGCGTCGGCGCCTTCGTCGGCAACTCCCAGACCTCCGGCATGGTCATGGGCGAGTACGACCTTATGAAGAAAAAGACCGCGAAGCTCACCTTCCTTGCCGAGGGCGCACAGATATTCGTCGGTGACGATGTGCTCACCTCCGGTTCGGGCGGCGCGTTTCCCGCAGGGCTTGTGATAGGCACACTTTCCGCCGTGCAGACCGAGGCCGGCGGACAGATAGAATACGGTATCGTCGTGCCGAGCGCGGAGTTTGATACGCTTGTGCAGGTGTTTATCATCAAGGATTTCAAAGTGGTGGAGTAATTGAAGGAATTTTTTTCAATTGAAAATATCAAACGGGTACTCAAGTACCTGCTTTATATGTTCCTCACGCTGGTGACGCAGAATATGCTCTTCACACAGGTGCGGCCGCTGGGCGTGGCGCCGATGATACTGCCCGCCGCCGTGGTCGCCGTCGGTATGTTCGAGGGCGCGACGTGGGGAGCGGTGTTCGGCGTCATCATGGGCATCTTTGCGGACATGGCGTTTGTCGAGAACACTATACTCTTCACGGTGCTGTTCCCGCTGCTCGCCTTCGGCACGGGCTTCGTGACACAGTTTTTCATCAACAGGCGTTTCTTTGCCTATATGGGGGCGACACTTGCGGCACTGCTGATAACCGGATTTGTACAGATGGAGCTCGTTGTTATGCGCGACGCATGGTCGCCGGTGATGATCTCCACGGTCCTGCTTCAAACGCTCTGGTCGCTGCCTCCGGCGGTTCTGGTGTATTTCCCGCCGGCAGAGTGGATAGAGTAGCGGCCTGGGCTTGCCCCGGAAAGGATATTTCAAATGAACAACAGACTTGTTGACAAAAGAAGGATCACAGCACTCTTGATGCTGATGATATTACTGCTCGGGATATATCTCGGCTTCCTCTACAAGCTGCAGATAATCGACGGCGAAACATATTACAACAAGAGCAAGGAAATCACCGAGTCGAAGGTCACCGTTACCGCGTCAAGAGGAAACATCCTTGACCGCTACGGGCGCATCCTCATCGGCAACAAGGAGTGTTATAACCTTAAAATAAACACGGATAAGCTCTTTTCCAACGACGACCCCAACAGCACCATACTTGAGCTTATCGACATGGTACAGCAGTACGGCGACGTATATACCGACGACCTGCCCATCACGTCGAGCCCTCCCTTTGAGTACGACCCTGACATGACCGCCATTCAGGAGACCATGCTCAAGGCATACTTCAAGGATAAGGCCAAGGAGTTCAAGGAGCTCGGCCTCCCTGAGGAGCCCAGCGCCGTCGAGCTCATGAGCTATATGCGCACCCGCTACAGCATCGACAACAGCTACTCCGCCGAGGAAATGAGGCTTATCGCCGGTGTGCGCTATTCCATCAACGTCCGCTACGCCATCAATACTGCCGACTATATCTTTGTCGAGGACGCGAGCATGAAGCTCATCTCCTCCATCCTTGAAAAGAAGCTCACCGGTATCGAGGTCAACCGCGCATACATAAGGGACTACCGGACGGAATACGCGGCGCACATCCTCGGCTACGTCGGACTTATGACTCAGGAGGAGTATGAAAAATACTCCCTGTATGACTACTCGACGGATGCCTATGTCGGCAAGGACGGCATAGAATACGCCTTTGAAAGCTATCTCCACGGCACGGACGGCGAGATGTACGAGACAAAAAACGCCTCCGGTACCGTCCTTGCGACGGTGTATACCCAGGAGCCAGTGCCCGGAAACCATGTATATCTTACCATTGACATTGTTCTTCAGGAGCAGGTCGAGCGCATACTTAGTAACTGTCTTGACGCGCTGATACGCACGCGAGAGGTCGAGCGTATGGAGGCCAAGCTCCGAGGCGAATATAACGAGGAAATGAAGGACGAGATCACCGGAGCGGCGGCGGTGGTGGTCAACGTGAACACGGGAGAGCCGCTTGCCATCGCAAGCTGGCCGACCTATGACGTTACGACCATCATCGAAAACTACTCCGACCTTCTCGAAGAGGCAAACGCTCCGCTCTTTAACCGTGCGCTGATGGGCGCCTATGCTCCCGGCTCCACCTTCAAGCCCTGTACGGCCATCGCCGCGCTGACCGAGGGCATCATAAACACCGAGGATATGATAGACTGTCAGGGCGTCTACACCCGATACGCGGCCGAGGGCTACGCCCCTGAGTGCTGGATCTGGCAGCAGGGCTACACCCACCCCGAGGAGAACGTGGTCACGGCCATACGCGACTCGTGCAACTACTTCTTCTACACTATCAGCAACGACCTCGGCATTGACAAGATGGGCGAGATCGCCCGCGCTTTCGGCCTTGGCGTATCGACGGGCATTGAGCTTGTCGAAACGGTCGGTAATATGTCCAACAGCGAAAACCACTCCGACTATACCGGCACAGAATGGCGAATAGGCGACACGCTGCAGGCGGGCATAGGTCAGTCCGACTCGATATTCTCTCCCCTGCAGCTTGCCGAATACTGCGCGACGGTCGCCAACAGCGGCACGCGCTACTCCGCCTCCATCCTCAAGTCAATACGCACCTACGACTACAGCAAGAAGCTCTATGAGCGCGAGCCGGAGGTGCTCAGCACCGTCGAGACCGCCGACTACAACTGGGCTGCGGTGCAGGAGGGCATGGAGCAGGTGGTAAACAGCCCCCTGAACGAATCAAACTACCTCAACTTCATCACCTGTGACTGGCACATCGCCGGCAAGACCGGTACCGCGCAGAAGGGTGAAAACATCACCAACGACGCTATCTTCATCTGCTACGGCCCCTATGACGACCCTGAGGTCGCCGTCGCGGTCATTGTCGAGCGCGGAGGCAGCGGCGCCGGAATAGCTCACATCGCAAGACAGATCATGGACGCATACATCAACATCCGCAGCTACAGCGACACCTCCGAGAGTGAAATGTCCCTGCTCAGATAACGCGGAAACAGATCGTACAGCAGAGAGGTAAAACAGAAAATGCGCCTTAAGAAAGCGGAGGGACCCTCTATGGAGAAGGAAAACAGTATCGCGCTATTCAGACATAAGCTTTTTTACCGGGCAACACGTCTGGCCATACCGTTTATTTTGAAAAAGTACAGCTTTAAGACAGATATACTTCCCCAAACAGAGGGTAACTATATTGTCCTTTCAAATCATCTGACAGAGGTCGATATGCTGATGGCGGAGGCTGCTTTTCCGCAGCATATGTATATCGTTGCGGGGGAGCATCTGATCCGCTCCAAATTCGGCAAGCTTATCGCATGGTCACAGGACCCGATCCTGCGCCCTAAGGGTGCCTCCTCCATGAAAACCGTAAAGGAGATCATCAGCAGAGCAAAGGCAGGGCACAATATTCTGCTCTTTCCCGAGGGAAGCCGTTCCTTTACGGGAGAGACAGAGACGTTGCCGGAGGCCGTGGCAAAGCTTGTCAAGCGCTGTGGCTGTGGCCTTGTGACCTACCACATTGAGGGAGGATACTTTGTCGCTCCCCGCTGGGCATATACGTTCCGCGTCGGACCCATGCGGGGAAGAATAGTCAAGGTTCGGTCTTCAGCCGAGCTGGAGGCAATGAGCACCAAGGAGCTGACGGAAGCGATCAATCATGAGCTGTACGAGCACGCCTATGAGACCCAACGGAAAAAACACTTTGCCTACAAGGGTAAGCGCCTGGCGGAGGGACTGGAGAATTATCTGGTCAAATGTCCGCGCTGTGGCAGCTTTGACTCCCTTTCGTCCAAGGGAGACGGCTTTTCCTGTAATGTCTGCGGACTCTCCGGCATTTATACGGAGGAAGGCTTTTTGCAGGGCGATGATCTGAAATTCGATAATGTCTACGATTGGGGACATTGGGCGGAACGGGAAACGGAAGAGTATATCCGTTCGTCTGATGTGCAGACCCCTGTTTTTCGAGATACTCAAATAACACTCTATGAAGTGACCGACGATCATAAACGGACGGATCTTTATCAAGGAGAGATCGTCGGCTACCATGACTGCATCCGTGTCGGGGAAGAACGCTTTGCGTTTGAAAATTTCTCCGCCATTGGGATGCTGTACTATGGGAAAACACTTCTTTTTACCTGCGGGAAACGGTATTTAGGTATCACCGGAGACAGGTTCCACGCGATCAAATACTATAAACTGTACGAGCAAAGGCACCGTGAGGTGTGTACCTGAAGAATAAAATACCCCCGATGAGCGTTCCCTTCCGTGGCCGCCGGGACGCTCGGGCAATGCTCATTTGACACATATACCATATTGCCGGCCGCAAGTCGGATATTTCCAAATGCCGCAGCCGTATTTTCCGAGTCAAAACCAATTCCCGACCGACGGGGTTTTGTACAGGGAGGAGCAAATTTCTGTTGAAGTTTGCGGCATAACTTATTATAATAAGCCGAAAAGAACGTCCGCCTGCCCACGAAGAAACGGAGGATAACATGAATATTGCATTGATGGCACACGACAGAAAAAAGGAGCTTATGGTGCAGTTCTGCATTGCCTACTGCGGCATTCTGGCCGAGCATTCGCTTTGCGCCACTCATGTCACGGGCAAGCTCGTGTCGGAATCGACAGGGCTTCCCATAACGCTCTACCTCCACGCCGACCAGGGCGGCGCGCAGCAGATCGGCGCGCGTATATCTTTTAACGAGATCGACTTGGTGCTCTTCTTCTGCGACCCGGCCAACCCCAAGGGCTTTGATGATATCAATAAAATCGAGCGCCTTTGCGACCAGTATCAGATCCCCTTTGCCACCAATGCCGCCACGGCGGAGGTTCTGGTGCAGGGGCTGCGCCGCGGCGACCTTGACTGGCGCAACATCGTAAACCCCGCCACAAAGCGCTGACACCCGCGTTTGAGCAGTAGGCCGCCGATACGCCGTGAGGCGTTGGAACCGATTCTCTGCAAGGTTGGGCCACCGGGGGTTATCCCCCTGCTCGTTTAACTGAGCGCAAAGGACGATGAGGGTTGAATCCCCGGCGGCCTTTACGCACGGCACAGACAACATGGGGATAACCCTATCGTCTATTTGCACGAAGCAAGCAAACGAGGGAACACCTCCGGCGTCTTATGCTGCATACTCAGCCCCCACGGTAGGGGGCTGTGCGCCGTTTATTTGATTGAATGAGATGAAAGGAATTATATAAAATGACAAAGGTTTCTCCGCGCACGCTGTCCGGCTTTATGGAGCTTTTGCCCGCACAGCAGCAGAAAATGGAGCGCATGAAAGAAACGCT
>CAZPLL010000031.1:0-20452 GCA_964587485.1 uncultured Oscillospiraceae bacterium
TCCAGCAATTATCTGTTGCCTAACTTTGTGGAATCTTTATGTTGCAATTTAGACATGCTGTCCTTCGCCTATAATCTGCTTGCCAACGACTGTGCTTCCGCATTGGAAAGTGTTGGACTGGACGCGTATGTCGGGTTCCTGCACTCGGACCGTCCGGGCAGAGCATCTCTCGCCTTGGATTTGATGGAGGAGTTGCGCCCATGTATGGCGGATCGCTTTGTTCTTACCGTCGTCAACAACCGGGTTTTGTCCTCAGAGGATTTTATTGCGGAAGAAGGCGGTGCCGTACGAATGACCGATATCGGACGTCAGAAGTTTCTTAAGCACTGGCAGTTGAAAAAGCAGGAGACGATTACTCATCCGTATTTGGAAGAGAAAATCCCCTGGGGCTTAGTCCCGTATGTGCAGGCTCTGCTGCTAAGTCGTTACCTGCGTCATGACCTGGACGAATATCCGCCGTTTTTGTGGAAGTGAGGGGCGCTTATGATGGTTTTGATAACTTATGATGTGAATACCGAGGACTCCAAGGGACGAAGGTGCCTGCGCCAAATCGCAAAGCAATGTGTCAACTATGGTCAGCGCGTCCAGAACTCTGTTTTTGAATGTGTGCTCGATGCCGCGCAGTGTCAGGCGCTCCGGCACAAGCTGGTTCAAATCATGGATCAGGATAAAGACAGTCTGCGATTTTACTATCTCGGCAATCAGTATCAGACCAAAATCGAGCACTTCGGTGCAAAGGAGACTTATGACGCCGAGGGCGTCCTGATGGTTTGATTCGGCATTGGTTCTCTTTACTTTGGCTTCGTGCGAAGATATAGTGGACGTGGTTTTCAAGGGAGGTTCGCACCTGAAAAAGAGTGTAAAACAGTGTCCCTTGCCGCAATACGTCCTCCAAGCCTTGTCGAAATCATACGCACTTCATAATTTTTTGTTAATTGTGCATAAGTGCCGCAATAAATAATTGTGCACTTTTGCTGTCCCACCCCTCACGGGGTGGGTGGATTGAAATCATCAAAATAACCTGTTACGCCCGCTTCTTTTGCGTCCCACCCCTCACGGGGTGGGTGGATTGAAATCAGTGCATATCTTGATATTTACTCAGAGTCCTCGTCCCACCCCTCACGGGGTGGGTGGATTGAAATCCGCGCGGAGGGGGTGAGCACATGAGACGGACACCGGTCCCACCCCTCACGGGGTGGGTGGATTGAAATCGTCCTTGCGCTGGTGCGCAATCTCACTTGCTTTTGTCCCACCCCTCACGGGGTGGGTGGATTGAAATTCGAAATGAAGACCACCAAGCGTATCGAGGATTGGTCCCACCCCTCACGGGGTGGGTGGATTGAAATAAACCGGGCGAGCGCTTGCCGACGATCTGCGCCTGTCCCACCCCTCACGGGGTGGGTGGATTGAAATCAGGCAATACAAGCGATTGTCGGGCGACGGTTAGTCCCACCCCTCACGGGGTGGGTGGATTGAAATAATCCGCGCTCGCGCTTTATCCGGTGCGGGTTGGTCCCACCCCTCACGGGGTGGGTGGATTGAAATTCGTTCGGCGCGAACATCTCAATTCCTGCCGCTGGTCCCACCCCTCACGGGGTGGGTGGATTGAAATCCTTGCGAGCTGGACAGCGGCGATAAGGCGCAACGGTAAGTTTCCTTGTATGCCGCTTCTTTATCTGGAAAGGCGTGAAATCCGTTTAGAGACAGGACAGTATCAAATGTGCCATCCGCAAAAGGTAACTCCCCCACATCTCCCTGCTGAAAGCAGACATTTTTCAAATCCAGATGCTTCGCTTTTTCCTGAGCCTGACCCATCATGTCCGGGGAATAATCCAGACAGGTAATCTCCGCATGGGGCAAGGTCTGATAAACCGGCATGGTCAGGATGCCTGTACCCACCGGAACCTCCAATAGCTTTCCTTCAAAATCCGCAGGAATCCCGGACAAGGCATGGGTCAGATAATCGTTGCACTCCGCTTTCCCCATGCCCCAGACAGCGTGACATACCGCTTTGCCGCCAACGGTAGAACAGGTAATCATCCCGTCATAAAAGCTGTTGCTGCCCGCCAGACGGTAGGCATTTTGAATGGCATCCTTTCGTTCCATATGCGTCACTCCTTTTTACATTCCACATAATAAAGCGGTCATAGATCTTCGCCGTGCGATCCCAAAATGTTTTCTTCATAAGATTACTCCCGCGTGGCAGTTAGCCATCTCTAACTCATAGTCTTTTGAAAAGCCGCCGGATGGCGACGATAAAGGAAAGGACAGTTTTTTGTTGGTAGTTAGCAGCCTCTAACCTTTTCTGCCATTATACCGCCCTCATCCCCAAAAGTCAACAAGTGAGCCACAGACGATACCCTGTAGATACGTCTGTGGCTAAAAAAATAATAGTGATATTCTTTCTTTTCCGCTTCAAATAAATAGCCGGCATGGCAAAGGCAAGGGCTTCCGCAACTACAGGGGCATACCGAATGCCGTCAACATTCTAAAAGAGGGGCAGTACGAGAACGGTCCCGATTTGGAAAATCCTTGTGCGGACAATGGAAATTGCGCCTGCGGTGAAGCTGTCATCCGGCGCCGTGAAAAATGCTCCCGCAAATACTCCACCGCCAGCGTGCTCAGCCCTGTCCGTAATAGGCGTTTTTACCGTGCTTTCTGAGATAGTGCCTGTCAAGGAGCTCGCTCTGCATACGCCCGCCCTCCGGGGCGAGCATCATGGCGTGCCAGTCCATAAAGGCGACCTCTTCCATAACGACCGCGTTGTGTACGGCTTCATGCGCGCTTGTCCCCCACGCAAAGGGGCCGTGAGAGTGAACCACCACACCAGGGATATCCGCCGGGGATCTGTCCGCGAAGGTCTCGATAATGACCGTGCCGGTCTCCTTCTCGTACTCGCCCGCGATCTCCTCCGGCGTGAGTCTGCGCGTACAGGGGATATCCCCGTAGAAATAGTCCGCCTGAGTCGTCCCCATGGCTGGGATATCCAACCCTGCCTGCGCGAAGGTAGTCGCCCAGCGTGAGTGTGTGTGGACTATCCCCCCGCAGTCGGGGAACGCCTTATAAAGCTCAACATGGGTAGGGGTGTCGCTGGAGGGCTTCCATCTCCCCTCGACACGGTTCCCGTCAAGATCGACCACCACCATATCTCCGACGCTCATCCCCTCATAGGGGACGCCGGAGGGCTTGATGACTACGAGGCCGCTTTCCCGGTCGATACCGGAAACATTACCCCATGTGAAGGTGACAAGGCCGTACCTCGGCAGGAGGAGGTTCGCCTCAAGGACCTCTCTCTTCAACTGTTCGAGCATGATGTCCTCCTTACTTCTCCGCGTTCACGCGGGCTATGACCCTGTCGGCGAGACTGCCCGCAAGCCCCAGATCGTACACGGTCTGGAACACGGTATAGCGGGGGCGGATCTCCTTGCAATAGAGGAAGGTGTCCTTCAAAAGCGCGTTGTCAACGTTTATCTGCGCGGGCGTGCAGGGACAGCCGATGTCCGAAAGGAGCGCCCGGAGAGACTCCGCGGTGGGGAGCGTCTCAAGCTGAGCGCGGACGGCGTCCCAGTTTTTCTCCATGCTGTCTATGCGGTGCAGACGAGCGGCGGGATCGTTCTTGCCGACACGCTTTTCCATCTCTATGACCTCGTCGGCGGCGGCACCGTAATGTGCGCGTATCTCAGCTTCCCACGCGGCGGGGTCATACTCTCCTGCCGCACGGCGTGCGGCGTCAAAGTCGATATTTTCCTTCAACAGCTCCTCTATCAGCATGAGCACCAGCACCGTACCGACGGCAACCTGCTCGCCGTGCATGGCGGGACGCTCGCCGCGCTGTTCAAGTATCGTCTCCCAATAGTGGGACATATGGTGCTCAGCGCCGGAGGCGGGGCGTGAATCGCCGTACAGACTTATCGCCGCGCCCGACAGCACCAGACCGCGCATGACACTGCCGAGCGTCTCCGGGTCGCGCTCCTTTATCTTCGGAGCCTCGGCAAGTATATCGCTCACACAGCCGTGAACAAGGCCGGTAATCGCGGCGCAGTAGTGCTCGCCGTTTATTATCCGCGCAAGCTCCCAGTCGTTGAGGCAGGTGAGCTTGCCGATAAGGTCGCCGAAGCCCGCAACGGTCATGCGGTATGGTGCGGTGCGGAGTATATCGGTGTCGCCGATGATGACCTCCGTGCAGTGCGCTGGCATGGTCGCCTTGAGATTATTCACGTTCATGATGCCGATAGACGCGGCAAAGCCGTCCATCGGTGCGCCGGTCGCCACGGTGAAGCAGGGGAGCCCCAGCTTGAAGCTCGAATAGCGGGTCATATCGGTGATGGAGCCGGTGCCGACCCCGATGATAAGGTCACAGCCCGCGGGAGTGTTAATGACTATCTCTCCGAGTGTTGCCTCGTCAAAGCCCAGATGGGTGAGGATATGAACGCACGGCTCGATGCCTGCCGCGGTCAGCAGCTCTCCGCAGTGCTTCGCGGCGATGCCGTAGGTGATGCCGTCGCAGAGGATGAGCGGCTTCTTATACCCAAGCTTTTTCACATATCCGGGGAGCTTTTCGATAGCGCCGGGGCCTATCTCAACGCCCTTGATGGGTACATAATGTGTCCTGCCGCAGGCACACTCCAGCCGGGTATCGAGATATTTCCCGAGCTCCTGCGGTGTGTCGTACATTTCGGTTCTGTTTTCGCTCAAATCTGGTCGCGCCCCTCTCTTTAATTTACTTCAACTTGTGTTAACAGCGATATTGTATACTATGTAACAACGCTTTTCAAGCATTGGCGCTGAGATTGAAAATTATCAAAAACAGCAAAAACGCTCAGTAACAATTTCCGTCGACGTGCTGTGGTCTACTGTGCCTTTAAGTCGGCCGCTTCGCTCCTGAGCTTTCTGTACACGGTCAGATACATCGTGGTAAAGCAGGCGACGCCGCCGAGAATATCGGAAATGGGCTCGGAAAGGAAAACTCCGTCCGCCCCGAAAAATCGGGGGAGTATATACACCAGCGGCACCACGATCATGATCTTGCGCAGGAGGGCGAAAAACGTGGCGTTCTTCGTCTTACCCAGTCCGACGAACACGCACTGTCCCACTATCTGGAGCGCCATCAGGAAGAAGGCGGCGAAATGTAACCGCACGCACCGGGCGGCCAGAGTGGTAAGCTCGGCCTCGTTATTGAAAAGGCTTATGAACGGCTGGGGGCAGAACATGAGCGTTGCCCATACGAGGAACGCATAGATGAACACGCCGACCGTGGTGAAGCGTATCCCGCTCTTTACCCTGTCATACGCGCCCGCGCCGTAGTTATAGCCGAGCACCGGCTGTGCGCCGTGCGTGAGGCCGTGAACGGTCATCATTACCACGTCTCTTATCGAGCCGACAATGGTCATCGCGCCGAGATACAGATCCCCGCCGTAGCGACGGAGCTGAGCATTGCACGAGATGGTCACGAGGCAGTTCGTCACGTTCATCGTAAAGTTCGCAACGCCGAGGGAGAGGATACTCCACACCGTCTCCCTGCCGAGGCGGATGTACCTTACCTGTATGCGGTGCAGTGCCCTCCTGCTCAGGAGGAAGCGCATCACGAGGAACGCTGACAGCGCTTGAGAGATGACCGTCGCGATGGCCGCGCCCGCGATGCCGAGGCCGAATACAAAAATGAATATCGGGTCGAGAACGGCGTTTGCCACGGCGCCTGCCGCGACCGTGAGCATACCCATGGTCGAAAAGCCCTGAGCATTTATATAGTAGTTCATTCCGAGACTCAGCATGACAAACAGCGTGCCGGCGGTATAAATGCGCGTGTAGCTTGCGGCGTAGGGGTATGTATTGTCGCTCGCCCCGAAGAGATACAATAGCGGCTTCTGGAATATCTGCGCGACGGCGGTGAGCACGACGGAGAATATCAGCAGCAGAGCCAGCGAACATCCCATGATCTCGTCTGCCCGCTTTTCGTCGCCCCTGCCTCTTGCGATGGAGAAGAGCGACGCTCCCCCGGCTCCCGACAGGACGGAGAATGCCGCGATGATGACGAGTATGGGCGAGCTTATCCCTATGCCCGTGAGCGCCAGACTGCCCTCGCCCGGAATGTGTCCGATGTACATTCTGTCCACAACGCTGTAGAGGACGTTGACGAGCTGGGCCAGCATCATGGGTATCGCCATGTGCAGTATGGCCTCGCTCATCCTGCCCTGTGTAAAGTCGTTGCCGTTACTCTTATAATCGGTTTTCATAGAAGCTCATCTCCGTGTACGGCTCGGCGGCACACGCCTCCTCGCGAAAATCCACGTCCCGATTATACCATTCCCCGCCGCTCACTTCAATAGAACATTTTACACATACCGCCAAGAAAGTGCTTGCATAATGGCTTTTTTATGATATAATGTCATGATGTGTACCTGTGACAGTCACATTGTATTGAATTGTAAGGAGAGTATTTGCATGAACGACTTCGGAAGCAAAATTTATGCTGCCGCGCATCAGGCCGTAAAGGATGTTTACGACCTCGAGGCGGCAGAAGGACAGCTTATTATTGAAACCCCTCAGGACGCAAAGCTGGGTGACTATTCCACCAGCGTTGCCATGAAGCTCTCGCGTACTCTCCGACGTAACCCGATGGAGATCGCCGAGCCTCTCGCCGCGAAGCTTGCCGAGCTTCTCCCCGAGTGCGAGTCCGTTACGGTCGCCCGCCCCGGCTTTATCAACTTCAAGCTCAAGCCCGCCGCCCTCACCGCCGTTATAAACGAGGTCATCGCCGCCGGTGACGACTACGGCAAGAACGACTCCGGCAAGGGCAAGCACCTCCTGCTCGAGTGGGTGTCCGCGAACCCCACCGGCGATCTGCACTGCGGTCACGCCCGTAACGCCGCATGGGGCGACTGCATCTGCCGCATGATGGAGGCCAGCGGCTGGGATGTTCTGCGTGAGTTCTACGTCAACGACGCCGGTAACCAGATCGTCATGCTGGGCGAATCCCTCACCGCACGTTACTTTGAGCATTTCGGCAAGGAATACCCCCTGCCCGAGGGCGGCTACCATGCCGACGATATAAAGGTCATCGCCGCTCAGCTCGCCGAGGAAGACGGCGACAAGTGGCTCACCGCCGATCCCGATGAGCGTCTTGAGTATTTCATGAACTACGGCAAGACCAAGGAGCTTGAGAAGATCGACCGCGACCTCAAGACCTACCGCGTCAATATGCAGAGCTGGATGCACGAGACTTTCTTTTACGAAGACAACAGCAAGCGCATCAACGACTGCCTCAAGCTCATGGCCGACATGGGTCTCACCTATGAGCAGGACGGCGCGCTCTGGTTCAAGAGCACCGACTACGGCGACGACAAGGACCGTGTCCTTCGCAAGAGCGACGGCACTCTCTCCTACCTGACGCCGGATATCGCAAACCACGTCTACAAGGTCGAGCGCGGCTATCCCCTGCTCGTCAACCTCTGGGGCGCAGACCACCACTCCTACGTCACCCGTATGCAGAACGCGCTGACCGCTCTCGGCTATCCCGAGGGGACTCTTGCCGTTGACCTCATCCAGATGGTTCGTATGGTCGAGGACGGCAAGGAAGTCAAGATGTCCAAGCGTACCGGCAACGCCCTCACCATCCGTGAGCTGTGCGAGGATATCGGTGTTGACGCCGCGCGCTGGTTCTTTGCCTCCAAGGACGTCGCGACCCATATGGATCTCGACCTCAAGCTTGCCCGCTCCAAGGACAACAACAACCCCGTCTACTACGCCCAGTACGCGCACTCCCGTATGTGCTCCATCCTCAGAAATCCCCAGATACCCGAGTTCAAGCCGGTCGATTCCTACGAGCGACTCACCGACGAGAAGGAGCTCCAGCTCCTCAAGATAATAAGCGAGTTCCCCAAGGAGGTCGCCGCCGACGCGCTCAACCGCAAGCCCAACAAGATGACCGAGTATATCATCTCTCTCGTCAAGGTGTTCCACAGCTACTACAACTCCACCAAGGTCAACAATCCCGACGACCCCGAGCTCACCAACGAGCGTCTCGGTCTTATCAAGGCCGCAATGATCACCCTTAAGAATGCGCTCAATCTTGTCGGTGTTTCCGCGCCGGAGAGTATGTGAGCCCATATGTGCAATTTCACGAACTGACAAAAAACGCAAAATATACAATTTGCGCAAAAAGCTTCCGCATAAACCGTGTTATTGCCGTCAAAACCGACCGCATCATGAGAAAAGCCGCCTGTAGGCGGCTTTTCTTTTTGCCTTTTCGGGATTTTCACGAAAAGGGACTTTTATTAACACGTTTTGAGGCGATAATTTGCCAGGTTTTACAAGTTTCATCACTTTGCCGGAACGAATTTCCCTTGATGGTTATAATGTTGACAAAGTTATTTTCGCCTCAGAGAGTGTAAAAAATGCTTTTTTCGATACAAGGATATTTGCAGAAATATACAATTTCCTGCGAAAGATTGTTCCAATATTTTATCTGATTACGGATATGATATTTACAGTGAATAACTGCGTCGGGACTATGCGCGCAGTCTCGGCGCGGTCAACTACAATTTTTTCAGGAGATATAACAATGAAAGGTATTTGCGTTCGCAGCGAAATAAAGCCGCTGAAAAAGGTACTTCTTCACCGTCCCGGCCGTGAGCTCCTCAATCTGACCCCCGACCGTCTGCCGGAGCTTCTTTTCGATGATATCCCGTTCCTGAAGGTCGCTCAGCAGGAGCATGACGCTTTTGCTCAGATCCTTCGCAATAACGGCACCGAGGTCGTTTACCTCGAAGACCTGATGGCCGAGGTTCTCGCTCTCCATCCCGAGGTAACCAAGCCCTTCATTTACCAGTGGCTGTACGAGGGCAACATCAAGACCCGTCGCTGGCAGGATAAGTGCTACGACCATCTCGTCAGCAATTTCGAGGGCAAGGCTCTTGTCGAAAAGACCATGGAAGGCATCACCCTCAAGGAAATGGGCGGCGCTTCCGCCTACTCCCTGCAGGACCTCATTGCCCCCGCGGATGACCTCGTTGTCGATCCCATGCCCAACCTGTACTTCACCCGCGACCCGTTCGCGTCCGTCGGCACCGGCGTGTTCCTGCACAAGATGCGTTTCCCGACCCGTTGCCGTGAGACCATCTACGCCGACTATATCTTCCGTTATCACCCCGACTTTGAGGGGCTCGTGACCCGCTACTACGACCGCGACGGTCACGCCAACATCGAAGGCGGCGACGTTCTCAACCTTTCCGAGGACACCCTGGCCATCGGCATTTCCCAGCGTACCTCCCCCGACGCCATCGAGGTCGCGGCACGCAAGCTCTTCACCGACCCCGAGGCCAAGATCCGCACCGTGCTGGCGTTCGACATTCCCGACTGCCGTGCCTTCATGCATCTTGACACCGTATTTACCCAGATCGACTATGATAAGTACACCATCCACCCCGCCATTCTCGGACCCCTCACCGTGTACGAGATCACCCCGGGTGCCGATGACCCCGCCGATCTGCACATCCGCCGCATAGACTCCAAGCTGGAGGACATCCTTGCCAAGTACACCCGTACCGACCACGTCAAGCTCATCAACTGCGGCGGCGACGACCTTATCGCCTCTGCCCGCGAGCAGTGGAACGACGGCTCCAACACCCTTTGCATCGCCCCCGGCAAGATCGTTGTCTACGAGCGCAACGATGTCACCAACGCCATCCTTCGCGACGAGGGTATCCAGGTTCTCGAAATGCCCTCCGCAGAGCTCTCCCGCGGTCGCGGCGGCCCGCGCTGTATGTCCATGCCTATCATCCGCGCGGAATAAAATCCAGTAAGCCCAAAGCAGTTATATAAATCAATTTTTAATCATTTCCTATAGGAGGAGAATTATTATGGGTCTCAACATTCGCGGCAGAAGCTTCCTCACTCTTCTCGACTTCACTCCCGAGGAGATCAATTACCTGCTTGACCTCGCTTCCGAGTTCAAGCGCATGAAGAACAACGGCATCGAGCACAAGTGGCTCTCCGACAAGCAGATCGTTCTTCTCTTCGAAAAGACCTCCACCCGTACCCGCTGCTCCTTCGAAGTCGGCGCACGCGACCTCGGCATGGGCGTCACCTTCCTCGATTCCGGTTCTTCCCAGATGGGTAAGAAGGAATCCCTCGCCGACACCGCAAAGGTTCTCGGCCGTATGTTCGACGGCATCGAGTACCGCGGCTTCAAGCAGTCCGTGGTCGAGGATCTCGCCCGTTACTCCGGCGTCCCCGTGTGGAACGGCCTGACCGACCAGTTCCATCCCACCCAGATGCTCGCCGACATCATGACCGCACGCGAAGAGTTCGGCGATATGCGCGGCCGCAAGCTCACCTTCTTCGGTGACGCCCGCAACAACGTCGCAAACTCCCTGATGGTCGTCTCCGCAAAGCTCGGTATGCACTTCTGCGCCTGCGGCCCCAAGGAGCTCATGCCCGAGCAGTGGCTGATCGAGAAGTGCCAGGCTGTCGCAGCCGAGACCGGCGCTGTCCTCGAGTTCACCGATGACGTTGCCGTCGGCGCACGCGACTGCGATGTTCTCTACACCGACATCTGGCTCTCCATGGGCGAGCCCGCAGAGCTGTGGGAGCAGCGCATTAAGCTCCTCCTGCCCTACCAGGTCAACAAGGAAGTCATGGCTATGGCTAAGCCCACCGCCATCTTCGAGCACTGCCTGCCCTCCTTCCACGACCGTGAGACCACCGTCGGCGAGGACATCTACCAGAAATTCGGCCTTGAGGCCATGGAAGTCACCGACGACGTATTCCTCGGACCCCAGGCACGTCAGTTCCAGGAAGCCGAGAACCGTATGCACACCATCAAGGCTGTGATGTACGCGACCCTCAAGTAAGCTTCGGCAACACCGAAATCTTCCGGACAGCCGCCGGTCATGCGACGGCTGTCCGGCGCGAGCGTAATCCCGTTTAATCCTCCGTGTGAGGATTTCAAAAAACTTTTCTGCGGAACACCGCATGGAGGAACAAAACGTTATGGCAGAGAGAATTGTCGTTGCTCTCGGCGGAAACGCCCTCGGCAAGACCCCCGAGCAGCAGCTTGAGCTTGTTCGCAACACCGCACGCCCCATCGTCGACCTGGTCGAGAAGGGCTATGAGGTCATCATCGGCCACGGCAACGGCCCGCAGGTCGGTATGATCAACCTCGCAATGGAATTTTCCGCCAACAAGGGCGGCAACACCCCGTTCATGCCGTTCCCCGAGTGCGGCGCAATGACGCAGGGCTACATCGGCTACCATCTCCAGCAGGCCATTCAGCAGGAGCTGAAGGCTCGCGGCATCGAGAAGGAATGTGCCACCGTCGTGACGCAGGTCGTCGTTGACGAGAAGGACCCCGGCTTCCAGCACCCCACCAAGCCCGTCGGCAGCTTCTACACCAAGGAAGAGGCCGAGAAGATTGCCGAGGAGAAGGGCTTCATATTCGTCGAGGACGCGGGACGCGGCTACCGTCGTGTCGTCCCCTCACCCATTCCCAAGCGCATAGTCGAGCTCAACGTCGTTGACCAGCTCGTTCGCGCCGGTGACATCGTTATCACCGTCGGCGGCGGCGGTATCCCCGTTGTCGAAACCGAAAACGGTCTGCGCGGTGTCGCGGCCGTCATCGACAAGGATCGCGCAAGCTCCCTGCTCGCTCAGGACGTGCGCGCCGACCGCCTCATCATCCTCACCGCCGTTGACGCGGTATGCATCAACTACAACAAGCCCGAGCAGAAGGAGCTTTCCTCCATGACCATCGCCGAGTGCGAGCAGTACATCGCCGAGGGTCAGTTCGCTCCCGGCAGTATGCTGCCCAAGGTCGAGTCCTGCATGGAGTTTGTCAAGAACAATACCCACGGCGGAACCGCGCTCATTACGTCCCTTTCCCGTGCCGCCGACGCCCTTGAGGGCAAGACCGGCACCGTGATTACCCGGTAAGCTTTTTTGTTTTCATATTCGCAAAATCACCACCAGCGGAATCCAAACAAATTTTCAGAGAGGGGATCAAATCATGTCTAACAAGGCAAAGAAATCAATCAGCACATTTGCAATCCTGCTCGCCGTTCTGCTCCTCGTGTCGATAGCCACCTGGATCTGCGCGGGCAACACCTACACCGACGCCGACGGCAACGCCGCCGAGGTCATCGGTGCAAGCTCCAGCGACATCTTCATGGCTCCCGTTAACGGCTTTGCCGATGCGGCCGACGTTATCACGTTCGTGTTCTGCCTCGGCGCATTCCTTGCGATCGTGACCGCTACCGGCGCTCTTGAGACCGGTATTCAGGCTCTTGTTCGCAAGCTCCACGGCAAGGAACTCGTCCTCATCTGGGTTCTGATGTTCGTCTTCTCCATCGGCGGTACCACCTACGGTATGGGCGAGGAGACCGTCGGCTTCTACATCCTGCTTGCCGCCACCATGATGGCCGCCGGCTTTGACCCCGTTGTCGGCGCGGCTACCGTTCTGCTCGGCGCGGGCACCGGTGTTCTCGGCTCCACCATCAACCCCTTCGCAACCGGCGCCGCCGTTGCTGCCGCGGGCGTTGACGTCAACATGGGCACCACCTATGTCATCGCCGTCATCCTCTGGCTCGTTACTTACGTCATTTCCGCACTCTTCGTCACCGCTTACGCAAAGAAGGTTCGCGACAAGAAGGGCTCCATCCTCACCAGCGAACAGATCGCCGAGTGCAAGCAGGCCTACGGCGGCAAGGAAAATCTCGGCGAAGTCAAGCTCACCGGCCGTCAGAAGGCCGTTCTGTGGCTGTTCGCTCTCTCCTTTGTCGTTATGATCCTCGGCTTCATCCCCTGGGGTGAGTTCGTCGATTACGAGCCCGTCGGCGCATACGGCTTCTTCGGCAAGTACACCGCATGGCTCACCGGCTGCGGCTTCGGTGACTGGTGGTTCTATGATGCAGCTACCTGGTTCCTCATCATGGGCATCATCATCGGCATCGTCGGCCTTGAGGACAAGGGCCAGATCATGAAGCTCGTCGCCTCCGGCTTCGGCGACATGGTCACCGTTAACCTCGTCATCGCCATGGCACGCGCTACCAGCGTTGTCATGAGCACCACCGGCCTCGGCACTTGGATCGTTGAGGCATCCGTCACCGCGCTCAGCCAGTCCGGCGTTTCCGCGGGTGTGTTCGGTATGCTCGACTACATCCTGCACGTCGGCCTCAGCTTCCTCGTTCCCAGCTCCTCCGGCCTTGCCGGTCTGTCCAGCCCCATCGTCTCCCCCATCGTTGCCAACATGGGCTGGAGCGTAGAGGCCTCCATCATGATCAACGTCGCCGCCAACGGCCTCGTCAATCTCTTCACCCCGACCTGCGGCTTCATCATGGGCGGTCTGGCACTTGCCCGTGTTCCCTATGAGACCTGGGTCAAGTGGGCATGGAAGCTTCTTGTAACTCTGTTCGTGGTCGTCGGCGTGGTTCTCACCATCGCAATGGCGGTCCTGAGCTGAATTTACACTTGTGTAATTCTATGATCTAATGTAAAATACCGGTTGTACGTTACTGCGCGTGCAACCGGTATTTCCCCACCACGCGAATTTATTTCAAATGGACGGTGAAAAAATGCCACAACGCGCTATGCTTCAGGATGCGCGCGCTTCCGCGTCCGACCCGGCCGTGATCTGCTCCTTTGATTACGAGGCCATCGACAAGCCCACCCGCGCCATCATCCATCAGGCCGCCCGTTTCCTGTATGTGAAGCGAGGACACGGCAAGCTCCTCATCGACGGCGAGGAATATGTCCTCCAGCCCAACACACTCATTGCGATCACTCCGTGGAAGATCACCGATATGGTCGAGGTAACGGAGACGTTGCAGTTTATCAAGGTCATATACGATTACTCATATCTCAACTCCGTACTGAAAAGCATGCTCGGCGCGGGCGATATCTCTTCCGAGCCGTTGCGTTTCCTCTCAGTGGAGCCGGTGGCCTATCTCGACAGCGTTCAGGCCGAGTATGTCAACGGCATTATGGAGCACCTCAAGGCAGAGCTCGGCGTTGAATCCAACCGCGCCAGGAAGCCGGACAAGCCCTTTTCCACGCTGTATACCGTCAACAAGCTCATTGACCTCATAATCGTCTACCGCCGGTATGTCATGTCGCATCGCGGTGAGCTTGACATCCGTGAGAACGACGGTGTGAAGGAGCAGTCAGTCCTCAGCTATCTCTATGCCCACGCCTCCGAGAAGCTCACTCTCTCGCAGGTCGCGGAGGCGTTCTTCATCTCACAGTCGGCGCTTTCCAAGCAGATCGTCGGCCTGACCGGTACCACCTTTTCAAAGCTGCTGAGCAGTATCCGTGTGGAGAAGGCCTCGGACTATCTCATCTACACCGACCTCACCCTTGACGAGATCGCCGGGCTCTGCGGCTTTGTGGATGCCTCGCACGTCTCCAAGCACTTTCACCAGCGTGTCGGCATAACTCCCATGCAGTACCGGAAGATATACTCGAAGGCTGTCACCAAATTCAATATTTCCGACAAGGCTCTCGCCTTTGCCCTTACCGACTACATCTATAAAAACTATGAGACCGAGCGGCTCACCGCGTCAAGTGTCGCGGCGGAATTCGGCATCTCCGTGCCGGAGATGAACCGTCTGCTTCTTTATTATAATGAAAAGAACTTTGATACGCTTCTCAATTCCACGCGCATAAATAAGGCGTGCGAAATGCTCGCGTCCACCGATTACCTCGTTATCGACGTCGCCGTCGCGGTGGGCTACAGCAACATAAAAACGTTCAATATGAATTTCTACCGCTTCAAGGAAATGACGCCGACCGAATTTCGCGAGAGCATCACGCTCCAGCGCACGGACGGCACCGAGGCAAGCGGTAAGGGACGCGGCCGACGCCGCGCAACACGAAGCAAAACCGCGGACGAAACCGCAGGCTCAAAGGAGACAGACGAATGAAATCGGGACGGCATGACGTTATACTCAGGATCATCTCGGAGCAGAACATCGAGACTCAGAACCAGCTTATCGAGGAACTTAAAAAGCACGGTATCGAGAGCACTCAGGCAACGCTCTCACGCGACATACGCGAGCTGCGCCTTATCAAAAAGCGCGGCGCGGACGGCTCCTCGCGCTACACAGTGGCCGAGGCGGTCACCACGCAGGAGATGAGCCGCAAGCTCCGGGACAACCTCGGTCAGACCGTGACCGGTATCAACGCCTGCCAGAATCTCGTCATCATTAAGACCCTCTCGGGTCTTGCCCCGGCGGTGTGCACCGTTATCGACAGCATCACCATCCCCGGGCTCGTGGGCTCACTCGCGGGGAACGACACGGTTTTTCTCGCCATGCGCGACAATTTTGCCGCCGAGAGCTTCGCCCGCGAGGGGCGCAGTATCTTTCTCGGCTGACGCGCAGCTAACAGGAATTGCTTCAATATTTCAAATCAACTATTGACAGAGCCTGTCGACAGGTTTATACTATGTGCGACTTGAGGAGCGACTGAAGAAAGGAGAACATCCGTGAACAGGCAGAGCGTCGTTATGAACATGATGATGGAGATGTACATGTGCCGCATGTGCATGCTTTCTGCTGGAGTTTTTTCCGAACAGTTCTCCCGTCGTGATGTTGAGTAAGTCAAGCCAGAAACAAACGACCTTAACCGGGAAGCTTTTCGGAGCCTCCCGGTTTTAATTTTTTCAGTGAGGTATCGTCATGCTGTTCGTATTTCCGCGTCTGTTGCGCGAAAACTTCCGGAACGACCGAATGTAATTCTTCGATTTTTCCGCTTACATAAACAAAAATTCGACTATTGAAAGGAAATACATATCATGAAAAAGAACATTCGCCTTGTCGCCATCCTTCTGACTCTCGTCCTCGCGCTCTCTCTTACCGCCTGCGGCAGTAAGTCCTCCGGCATCACCATCGCCGTTCCCAACGACACCACCAACGAGGCCCGCGCACTGCTTCTTCTTCAGGCTCAAGGCATCATCACCCTCAAGGAGGGCGCCGGCATCACCGCCACCGTTATGGACATCGCCGAAAATCCCCACAACATCACCTTTAACGAGGTCGAGGCGGCTCAGCTCCCCAACGTTCTCAAGGACGTTGACTACGCTGTTATAAACTCCAATTACGCCATCGCCGCCGGGCTCAACCCCGTGAAGAACGCTCTTGCTATTGAGGGCTCTGCCTCCGCCTACGCCAACATTCTCTGCGTCAAGGAGGGCAACGAGGACGCGCCTCTGGTGAAGGCTCTCGCCGCCGCACTCAACAGTCAGAAGGTCGCCGACTTTATCGCCGAGAAATATGACGGCTCCGTTGTTTCTGTCGTTTCCGAGCCCACCGACGGCTTTGACAGCAGTATTGATTACGCGGCTCTTGCCGGTCAGACCATCTCCGTCGCCGCTTCCCCCGCTCCTCACGCCGAGATCCTCGCCATTGCCAGGGAAATACTGGCCGAGAAGAACATCACCCTCGACATTCAGGAGTTCAGCGACTATGTTATTCCCAACAACGTCGTCGAGGACGGCACCGTTGACGCAAACTACTTCCAGCACCTGCCTTATCTTGAGGACTTCAACGCCGAAAACGGCACCCACATCGTCTCCGTCGCCGCCATCCATGTCGAGCCTCTGGGCATTTACGGCGGCAAGCAGTCCTCTCTTGACGCGCTGAAATAAGCCATGATAGAGATAAAAAACCTGTCCAAGACCTTCACGCTCGCCGACGGCCATGTTGACGCGCTCAAAAATATCAACCTCACCGTCAATGACGGAGACATATTCGGCATCATCGGCATGAGCGGCGCGGGCAAAAGCACGCTTGTGCGCTGTATAAATCTGCTCGAACGCCCTACCTCCGGCACCGTCTGCATCGACGGGCAGGATCTACAGACCCTCTCCGAGAAGGAGCTTCGCCGTGTTCGCCGAGATGTGACGATGATTTTCCAGCATTTTAACCTCCTCATGCAGAAAAACTGTCTCAGAAACGTCTGCTTCCCGATGGAGCTCTCCGGCGTGAAAAAGGCCGAGGCCGAAAAGCGCGCACTGGAGCTGCTGGATATTGTCGGGCTCCGGGATAAGGCTTACGCCTATCCCTCACAGCTCTCCGGCGGTCAGCAGCAGCGCGTCGCCATCGCGAGAGCGCTTGCTACCAACCCGAGAGTTCTCCTCTGTGACGAGGCTACCAGCGCCCTTGACCCCAGCACGACCCACTCTATTCTTGAGTTGCTCAGAGATATAAACCGCAAGCTCGGCATTACCATCATCATAATCACCCATCAGATGAACGTGGTCGAGAGCATCTGCCGCCATGTCGCCATACTTGAAAACGGCACAGTCGTTGAGACCGGCGAGGTCGGCGAGGTGTTTTCCAGTCCGAAATCCTCCGCCGCGCAGAATCTGGTGTTCCCCGAGGGCAATTCAAGCGTCCTGTGTACCGCTCCCGGCGCGCGTCTCATACGAGTCGTTTTCAACGGCGCGGACGCCACCGGCACGCCTCTCATCGCCCGCATGGCGACGGAGATCGGCGTGGAGGCCAACATAGCCTACGCCTCGACCCGCGGCATTGACGGCAGAGCCTACGGCTCCATGCTCCTGAGCGTGACCGACGAAAACGACAACGTCAGCCGCGCCATTGATTATCTGACCCGCACGAGCGACGTTATCGCGCAGGAGGTGAATGTGAATGTTGAGTGATCTCTTTGCGTCGCAGGTAATAACCGACGCGCTGGAAATCGTGAAAACTCAGTTTGCGCTGGCGCTGTGGGAGACGCTGTACGTCACGCTCGCCGCCACTCTCGTCGCGTTCGTTATCGGGCTTCCGCTCGGCGTACTGCTTGTCGTGGGCGAGCCGGACGGACTGCTTCCTCTGCCGAAGTGGCTTCTGCGCTTCCTGAACGTTTTTATAAATCTTCTGCGTTCCATCCCGTTTCTCATACTCATGATAATGGTCTTCCCTCTCACCCGGCTCATTGTCGGCACGGCGGTCGGTACCACCGCCTCCATCGTCCCGCTGAGCATCGCGGCGTTCCCCTTTGTCTCGCGTCTGGTCGAGAGCAGTCTGAGGGAGATCGACCCCAATATTCTTGAAATGTCCCGCAGTATGGGTGCCTCCCCCATGCAGACCATCTGCAAGGTGATGCTCCCCGAGGCTCTCCCCTCGCTCATCTCCAACGGCACCATCGCCGTGACCACCATCCTCGGCTACACCGCCATGAGCGGCATAATCGGCGGCGGCGGCCTCGGCAAAATCGCGATAAACTACGGCTACTACCGTTATCAGTATCTTGTGATGCTTCTGGCCGTGATCGTGCTTGTGCTGTTGGTGCAGGTGTTCCAGAGCGTCGGCACCCGTCTCTCCCTGAAGCTCGATAAACGCCTGAAGAAATAAAGGCTCATTGTCAATAGTTGCGGTAGAGATAGAATAAGAAAATTTTCAGGATGAGCTGGAGCGAGAGCTTCAGCTCAATTTTACGCATTACAGAATGGAATTTACAACGGCAGTCCGATATCCTGTCTACGTTTTCGGCGGTCGGGGCGGGGGCGCTTTTCCGGGCAACGCGCCCTACGGAGAATATTGCTCATCCTCACCCTCCACCATTGCGGGAGGATACTTTTTGTCTTTAGCACTTCAATGTGCTGTTGTGACAATGGTCAAAAAAATACCGTCGGTTTTGGCTAAAGCTCCGAATTTTTCCTTTGCTCCCGCAAATTTATTGACATTGCTTTAGTGAATTGTTATATTTTATACAGAAAGTCTTGGAAACGTTCCCGGAAACGTTTTCCGTACTGTTTTCTGAATTTTTTGGGGAGAACGGCAGCAAAGTGACGATAAAGGATATCGCAAGGGTCTGCGGCGTGAGTATAAGCACCGTTTCCCGCGTCCTCAACAAGCACCCAGATGTCAGCGACGAGGTTCGTGCCCGGGTACTTGAGGCCGTGGAGAGGTACGGTTACATACCGAACAACAGCGCACGCGACCTTGTGCGCAGTCAGTCGGACAATATCGGCGTTGTCGTGCGCGGTACAGGGAACCTGTTTTTTTCCGATATGCTAAAGACCGTCTCCTATGAGATAGAGCACAGCGGCTACACCATGGTGCTCCACCAGATCGACTCCGACGCGGACGAGGTCAAGGCGGGTGCCATACTTGAGCGCGAAAAAAAGCTCAAGGGGCTTATTTTTCTCGGCGGGCGCTTCGACTACACCCCGGCCGAGCTTTCGCTCATCGACGTACCGTATGTGTGCTGTTCCTACAGCAATTTCTTCGGTTCGCTCTGCGAGAGCGACTATTCCTCCGTCACCATAGATGACCATCAGGCCGCATACCGCGCGGTGGAGCATCTGATAGCTCTCGGTCACAGGCGCATTGCCGCCCTTGTGCCGAGCCGCAGTGACCGCTCGATAAGCGAGCTGCGGTACAAGGGATACTGCGACGCCCTGCAAGGCCACGGCATCGAGCCGGACGAGTCACTCGTGATGGAGACCGGTGGTTGCTTTGAAATGGCGGAGACGTACGACGGTATGTGCCGTCTGCTGGATCGGGGTGCGGACTTCACGGCAGTCTTCACACTCTCCGACACAACGGGTATTGCCGCGATGAAAGCGCTCTCCGACAGTGGATTGCGCGTGCCGGGTGACGTGTCGGTAATTGCGATAGACGGGCTGACTGTCTCGGAGTATGTCACTCCGACGCTCACAACCATGACACAGCCCGCCGATGAAATGGGACGCGAGAGCGTTCGCATTCTCCTCGGCATACTGGAAAACGGCGCACAGACGCGTCATGTCCGCCTCGAGGCCAGACTGCGCGAGGGCGCGTCGGTCAGAAAGCTTTGATTTTCCTGCCGCAAGGCATGAAGATACCATCCCCCTTAATGTGGGAATATTTTAATAAGGAGATCGCTAAAATGAAAAAGATCATTGCAATGCTTCTCGCACTGGTAATGGTATTTGCTCTGTGCGCTTGCGGACAGACCACTACCACCACCCCCGCAGAGCAGCCTGCAGAGGCTCCCGTTGAGGATGCCACCCCTGCCGCAGAAGGCTCCGTTTACTGGCTGAATTTCAAGCCCGAATCCGACCAGGCTCTTCAGGAGCTGGCCGCCATGTACACCGAGAAGACCGGTGTTCCCGTCACTGTTCGCACTGCCGCTTCCGGCACCTACAACGAGACTCTGACCGCTGAGATGGACAAGAGCGAAGCCCCCACCCTGTTCGTAGTCGGCAACCAGGCCGCTGTCAGCACCTGGGGCGAGTTCTGCCTCGACCTCACCGGCACCCCCATCGCCGAGGAGCTGAACACCAACGAGTATATGCTCTATGACGCCGACGGCAAGCTCTGCTCCATCGGCTACTGCTACGAGTGCTACGGCATCATCGTCAACAAGGTCCTGCTTGAGAAGGCCGGCCACTCCGTTGATGAGATCGTCAACTTCGAGACCCTGAAGGCCGTTGCCGAGGACATCACCGCCCGCAAGGACGAGCTGGGCTTCT
>CAZPLL010000032.1:0-20385 GCA_964587485.1 uncultured Oscillospiraceae bacterium
GACGAACTCGCCATGATCCCCTACTACTGCGGTGTTGAGGGCGAGGAGAAGGCTGCTCTCAACTGCGGCACCGAGAACTACTGGGCTGTCAACGCCGAGGCTGACGAGGCTGACATCCAGGCCACTCTCGACTTCATGTACTGGCTCGTGACCGATCCCGACGCCTCCGCTAAGGCTGTTGCCACCTTCGGCGTTATGCCCTACAAGCAGGCTGTCGAGTCCTCCAACCCCTTCTTCGTCTACGCCAACAACTACCTTGGCGCCGGTAACTACAATATGTGGTGGGCAACCAACTACCAGCCCAACGTCGATACTTACCGTGCCGCTCTGGTTTCCGCCATCAACGACTACAACGCCAATCCCACCGATGAAACCTGGGCAACTGTCGAGACCGCATTCGTTCAGGGCTGGGCAACCCAGTACGCTGCCGCCAACGGCTGATAACGAATAAGCATCTCTGCACAATACGCATTACCAAAGGGAGCGAGCTTAACCGCTCGCTCCTTATTCAGTATTATAATAAATATATCACGACCCGCGCCGCACGAGGCGCGGGATGTGCACGGAACATATAAATTTGAGCGGGAGATGATATGATTGAAACGGAAACATGACGGCGCGGCAGTAAACAGTAAGCTCCTGCGCCGACCGATCCAGCGCTGCTTTCCGATCTTTCTGCTGCCCATGACGGCGGCATTCTGTATCGGATTTGTCTACCCCTTCCTAAAGGGGTTGTTTCTGTCCTTCTGTAAGTTCAAGACCACCAGCAAGTGGACTTGGGTGGGTCTTGACAACTATGTGAAGGCGCTTCATGACAGCAGCTTTGTCTATTCCTTCTGGTACACGGTGCTGTTTGCGTTGGTAACGCTGTTCCTGATAAACATTCTGGCCTTTGCGGTGGCCTACGCCCTGACTCAGGGGATCAAGGGCTCCAACCTCTTCCGCACGGTGTTCTTCATGCCCAACCTGATCGGCGGCATAGTTCTGGGTTATACCTGGAGCATGATCTTCGACGGCGTTCTGGGCTACTACGGCACCTCCATCCTCATGAGCACGAAGTGGGGCTTCTGGGGGCTCGTTATCCTGATGTGCTGGCAACAGATAGGGTATATGATGATCATTTACATTGCGGGCCTACAGGCCGTGCCGGAGGATATGCTGGAGGCCGCCAAGATAGACGGCGCCAGCAAGTGGCAGACACTGTGGAAGGTCACCATCCCCAACGTAATGCCCTCTATCACGATCTGCACCTTCCTGACGCTGACAAACTCCTTCAAGCTCTTTGACCAGAACCTCGCCCTGACGGGCGGACTGCCCTTTATTATCCAGCCCGACGGCAGCTCCGTCCACACCACGGAGATGCTGGCGCTCAACATCTACAACACCTTCTACGGACAGAATATCAATTCCCGCGGCACAGCTCAGGCAAAGGCCGTACTGTTCTTTATCATGGTGGCCTTCATCGGTCTGTTCCAGTTGAGTGCCACCCGTAAAAAGGAGGTTCAGCAGTAATGAAAGGTAAGACCCTCTCCAACGAAAAAAGAAACAAGACAATGCTCACCGTGATTTTCACCGTGATCTGCCTTGTCTATGTTCTGCCGGTTTTCTTCGTCTTTCTCAACTCCTTTAAGGTCAACACCTTCGTCAAGACCGACACCTTCGGCTGGCCCAGCGGGGAGAGCTTCGCCGGCCTTGATAACTTCATCAAGGGCATGACCTTCGGCAATTATCCCTTCCTGAAGTCCGCCTTTTACAGTCTGGTCATCACTCTGCTCTCCTCGGGGCTTATCCTGCTGTTCACCTCCATGGCCGCGTGGTATATCTCCCGTGTGGACTCTCTCTTCTGCCGGATAGTATACTATGCCTGTGTTTTTTCCATGGTGGTGCCATTCCAGATGGTCATGTTCACCTTGTCCAAGACCGCCGACACACTGCACCTGAACACTCCGTGGACCATTCCCATCATCTATCTGGGCTTCGGCGCGGGGCTTGCGGTATTCATGTTCTCCGGCTTTGTCAAGAGCATACCGCTTGAGATCGAGGAGGCCGCCGCGATAGACGGCTGCGGCCCTCTGCGCACATTCTTCTCCGTGGTACTGCCCATGCTCAAGCCGACGCTCATCTCCGTGGGCGTGCTCGAGATCATGTGGATATGGAACGACTACCTCCTCCCCTATCTCGTGCTCGACATGAAGAAATATATGACCATACCCATACACATCCAGTATCTTAAGGGCAGCTACGGCACCGTTGATCTGGGCGCGACCATGGCACTGATAATGCTGAGCATAATTCCGGTCATCGTCTTTTACCTGACGTGCCAGAAGCACATCATCAAGGGCGTCGCCGCGGGCGCAGTCAAGGGCTGAGCCGAAACAACACACAAAGCGGGTGATTTTTATGGACCGCAGCAGCGGTATCCTCATGGCCATGAGCAGTCTGCCGTCAAACTACGGCATCGGCACCATGGGCAAAAGCGCATACAGATTCGTGGACTTTCTCCGCGAATCCGGGCAGAAATACTGGCAGCTCCTGCCGCTGTGCCCCACGAGCTACGGCGACAGCCCGTATTCCTCCTTCTCCACCTTTGCGGGGAATCCGTACTTCATAGACTTGGATCTGCTCGTAAAGGACAAGCTCCTCAAAAAGGCTGAGTTTGCCGACATAGACTGGGGCGGCAACGCCTCGCGGGTTGACTACGGCAAGATATACCAGCACCGCTTTGACGTGTTGCGTATTGCCTTCGGCCGCGGCAGAAAGAAGTACGCCGCCGAGCTCGAGGAGTTTCGCCGCGCCAACGCCTGGGTCGAGAATTACGCGCTGTTCATGGCACTCAAGGCTCATTTCGGTATGCTCGGCTGGATGGAATGGCCTGAGGACGACATACGTCGGCACGAGGCCGATGCGGTCGAGCGATACCGCGCCGAGCTTGCCGACGAGGTAGACTTCCATGTGTTCATGCAGTTTCTCTTCTTCCGCCAGTGGAACGAGCTTCGCGACTACGCGCACGCTCAGGGCATAGAGTTTATCGGCGATTTGCCGATCTATGTGGCGTTTGACTCCGCCGACGTGTGGAGCGAATCGCGCTTCTTCCAGCTCGACGAGGACAATGTCCCCACCGAGGTCGCGGGAGTCCCGCCCGATGCCTTCACGGACGAAGGACAGCTCTGGGGTAATCCCCTTTACGACTGGGACGCGATGAAGGCCGACGGCTACGGCTGGTGGATACGCCGTATCGACGGTGCGCGAAAGCTGTACGACATAATCAGAATCGACCATTTTCGCGGCTTTGAGAGCTATTGGGCCGTCCCCTTCGGCGACACCTCCGCGAAGAACGGCCGCTGGCGTCCGGGCCCCGGAATGGATCTGGTGGGCGTGCTTTTGAGCTGGTTCCGCGGTCTGCGCCTTATCGCGGAGGATCTGGGCTACACAACGCCCGAGGTCAGAAAGCTCCTGTCCGACTCCGGTCTGCCCGGCATGAAGATACTCATGTTCGCATTCGACCCGCACGGCGAGTCCGACTACCTCCCCTACCGCTGTGAGCGCAACAGTGTGTGCTACATCGGCACGCACGACAACGACACCGTCAACGGCTGGGTCGGAAGTATCGACCGTGCCGACAGGGACTTTGCGCGCGCGCATATGCATATCACCGAGGACGAGGGCTGGTGCTGGGGTCTTATCCGCACCGGCATGGGCACCGCATCCGATCTTTTCGTCATGCAGATGCAGGACGTGTTGGAGCTCGGCGGTGAATGTCGCATGAATGTCCCCGGCACGCAATGCGGAAACTGGGTCTGGCGCATGCTACCCGAGGCGATAAGTCCCGCTCTCGCAAAAAAGCTCAGACGCTATACCGAGATTTTCCGCCGCACCCGTCCCGTTGCTCCGGCAAAGGGCTCCGACTGATACGGTAGCATAAGAAATCGCTCCCCGCGCAAGCGGAGGAGCGATTTCTTCATGTTTTACGCTTTGAAATCATCCTGCCATGTGCTATAATGTGGTATACGGTCGTGAAAGGGGCTGATGGCTTGAGCAGAATACTGATAATCAACACCGGCGGAACCATCGGTATGGTCAATGCCGACAACGGCTACGTCCCGAATCTCGCGAGGTTCCACGAAAATCTGAGCAAGATGCCCGAGCTTCAGGACGGAGAGATATGCCACTGGGACATCGTGGATATGGATCCTCTCCTTGACTCGTCGAACATGATGGTGGACGACTGGAACAAAATCGGCGAGATCATCAACGACAATTACGCGCTTTACGACGGCTTTGTGATACTCCACGGCACGGACACCATGGCCTATACCGCGTCCGCGCTCTCCTTCATGCTGGAAAATCTCGGAAAGCCCGTGGTTATTACCGGCTCCCAGATACCCATATGCGAACTGCGCAGTGACGGTAAGGACAATATCATTGCCGCCATGATGATCGCCGCGGACGGACGGGTGAGCGAGGTCTGCATTTACTTTCGCGGTGAGCTTCTGCGCGGAAACAGGGCGATAAAATATTCCGCCGACGGCTTCACGGCGTTTAAGTCGCCGAACCTCCCCCCTCTCGCCGAGGCCGGGATAGTCATCGCCTACAACGAGAGCCTGCTTCTCCCTGAGCCCTCCGGGAGCTTTCGGTTCCAGAGACTCGAAAACATCCCGATCGGCGTTATAAAGGTGTTTCCCGGCATACAATTTGAGCTGTTCAGCAACATAATGACCGAGAGTCTGCGCGGTGTTGTCATAGAGACCTTCGGCGCGGGAAATATTCCGGGCAACTCGGAGTCTCTCCTGCCGATAATCGAAAAGGCGTTTCGCAACGGCACCGTGGTCACGGTGTGCACGCAATGCCCGCAGGGGACGGTGCTCCTCGGTGTCTATGAAACAAGCAGTGCCCTCAAGCGGGCAGGCGCGGTGAGCGGCCGGGACATGACCACCGAGGCCGCCGTCGCGAAGCTGTATTATCTTTTCAGCAAGGGCTATGACTATGCGACGATATGTGCGCTCATGGAAACGAACCTCCGCGGTGAGGAATAAGCTTTCAATTGATATGAAAAGAGCTGAGATCACGGGGATCTCAGCTCTTTTATACGTCCGTAGAATAACGCTTATTCTCCAGCGAGGTCTTTGAGACGGGCTTCTTTCATTTCTCTGAGCTCCTCGATCTTTTTCTTGCCAAGCGGGTACGCGAAGCGCAGTATCACGAAAATAAGCAGGTACAGCACGGCGGGGATAAGCACGGCGTCGGTGAACATGGATCTGAGCGTGTCGCCGGTTATGTTCGCCGTGTTGAGGACGTTATCGGTGTAGCCGATACGCAGCAGCGCGACGTTCACGAGTATTGCCGCAACTGTCTGGCCGAGCTTGCGCATGAAGGTGAAAAATGCATAGCTCGTCGCCTCGTCATGCAGGCCGTAGCGTAGCTCGTTATAGTCTATGGCATCGGTCGCTATCGCCCAGATGAGCAGGAAAATGAACGCATTGCCTATGCCAGAGAGCAGGCACACGGCAAGGAACATCCACACGCTTGTTCCGCCGACGAGATACAGCACAAGGTTGCACACGCCCGCAAGCAGCATACCGTAGGCGCAGACCTCGCGTCTGCCGAAGCGCGCACCGAGCTTCCCGGCGAAGAGCATTATGACAGCCACGGGGAGGTACTGGCACACAGTGGGCATCATCGAAAGGCCGGGCGCGTTGAAATAATAATTGAAGAGATAGGTGTTATAGCTCTGGCTGAACATCTGCGCGGCAAGAAACAGCATACCGACGAAGCACACCGCCATATAGGGGCGGCTGTGAAGCAGTATTTTTATGACCTTGAACGTCTGTCCCTTTTCCTTGGGGGCGGGCTTTGTGCGGACGCGCTCGGTCGTCCAGCGGTAGCTGAGCAGATAGGCAAGCACCGAGAGCGCGGAGATGACGATAACACCGGTAAGTATCTTGCCGTAGGACATGACGGAATTGCCCTCCGCGGTCTTGACATAGCAGAAACTTATAAGAAGCATCGCGGGCATCGCGCCGAAGGTGGAGCCTATCGAGCGGAACACCGAGAGCGACGAGCGCTCCCGCTCATCCGAGGTAATGACCTGCGCAAGTGAGCCGTAGGGGATGTTTATGCCGGTGTACAGCATACCGAAGAGGATATAGGTGACGTAGGCATAGACGAGGTAACCGGTTTGGCTGAGCCCCGGTATCTTGACGAACATCAGCACCGCCGAGAGCGCAACGGGCACAGCCAGCGACTTGAGCCAGCGGCGGTAACGTCCGTCGGGCGCGGGCTCGAGACGGTCGATTATGCGGCCCCAGATAGGGTCGTTTATTGCGTCCCACACTCTCGCGATGATGAACATGACCATGATGCTTACGACGCCTATGCCGAGAACGTCAGTATAATACTTCTGCAAAACGCTCTGCACAAGGCCGAACACCAGCAGTGACGCAAGGTCGCCCATGGCGTAGCCTATCTTATCTCTGGTGCCTATACCGCTTGTCCGGGCGATGTAGCTTTCTTCCATTTTATTTCTCCTCCATTATGCGTTCTCATCCGCCGCCTTGCGGAAGACAGCGGCAAATTCACTGTCCGCGCGGTAAAATACCGCGGGTCTGCCGAGCGGAGCGTCGAGCGTATATGTGCATCCGCCGCGATACGGCTCGCCGGACCAGAAATGCACCCACTCCCCCTCGGGAAGATACAGAGTGCGTGTCCGCGCTCCCCTGTCTATCACCGGCGCGACAAACATATCGTCGCCCAGAAAGTACGAGTATTCGTCGCGGCTGTTTTCATAACCGAACGCCTCCCAGAAATCGGGACGGATGGCGGGGATACCGGTGGATGCCTCCGCCGCGCATTTCTCCAGATACGGTCTGAGCGCCGCGTGTACGCGTGTGAGCCGCACGGTATGGTCGATGACCTCGGGCGCGTCGAACTGGCTGTTTGCCCACGGGCGTATAGACTCGTGACTGCGCATGAGAAGCGAGAACGCTCCCGCCTCCATCCAGCGGGTGAAGAGCTCACCGTCACGCTTCATCTTTCCGAAGGAGAAAAAGCCGCCGATGTCCCAGTGTACCATCGTGACGCCCGAAAAGCCGAGCGAGAAGCAGGCGGGCATGATGCACGGCATACCGTAATCGTGGGTGTAATCCGTGTGCTGGTCGCCGTTCCAGAGGAGCGGTGCGTATTTCTGAATACCGGTATAGCCCGAGCGTGTGAAGAACATCACATCGTCACGGCCGTATTCCTCTATCGCCTCGCGGTTCAGCTTTGCCCACAGCACCGGCCATTTGTTGTGAAGCAGTGCGGGGTCGCCGTCATGCAGAACACAGTCAACGGGGAGATACTCGCCGAAGTCCGCCATCCAGCCGGAAACGCCGAGGTCGAGCATATTGCGCTTGATGAGGACATCCTTCGTGAAGCGCACCGCCTCGAGATTTGTCAGGTCGAGCATACCCGCGTCAAAGGTCGTTGACTTGATGTGGTATATACTGCCGTCCGTGTGGCGGATAAGATATCCCTGCTCGGCGCAGTGCTTATACAGGCGACTGTCCTTGACAAGATAGGGATTTATGTACGCAAGGAAGCGCACGCCGCGCGCGTTGAGTTTCCCTATTGCGTCCCTGAGACCGGGATAGAGCTTTTCGTCCGCCTCCCAGTTCCACCAGACCTGCTTACCCATGACGGTGCGGTTTTCGCCTGACCAGTCCTGACTCCACACTGCAGAGACGCGCGCCCCCGCGTCAAGCATGGCGAACGCCTTTTCAAGGACGGTCTGCGTTCCGCCCTGCACGCCGAGTATCATTCCGTCAAAGCACCATGAGGGTATGTACTGGCGGTTTTGCACGTTCTCCGCAGCGAGCAGTGCAAGCTCTTTATACGAGTCGGCGCGCTGGAGCGTAAGCGCCCTCGGGCAGGAGTCAAAGGAAAATACATAGCTCCCGTCCCCAAAATGTGCCTTGCCGTCCGCCTCCGTGTCAAAGGCCATGCGTCTGCCGCTGTCGGTCACGAAAACCGGCATTGGTGCGTAGCTGCCTATCTCCGAGTGGGTCTTTTCCCTGTACATGGCCTTGGGAAGAAGCGCCTTCTCGACTATCGTTGAGGCCTTTATGTGCTCGGAAACAAAGTTCACCACAGTCTCGCCCCGCAGGTTCACCTTGCGGTACTGCTCGCCGCCGCCGAAAACGGCCTCGTTCTCGCGCGCAGGCAGTGAGAAGTCATATGCCCAGCCGTCCTTGCCCTCAAGCGCGATACGGACGCCGCCGTGTATATCCTCGATCACGGCGCGGAGCGAATGTCCCGAAGCGCTGAAGGTAACGATGCCGCCGTCGTACTCCGCGTCCACAAGCGGGATGCGCTCGGCCTCCGTGACGCTCACCCTGACCGTACCGTGCGAGGATGAGTAGCTTTTTTCCTGTCTCACGGCAACGGCAAAGGGCTCTTCCTCCGTGTGCCGCAGAAGTACAGCGCCGTTACAGCACAGCTCAAGGCCGTTATCCATGCGGATATCGCTCATTCGATCGCCTCCATATTAATTAATAACCTGAAATATCTTTACGCTTACTATATTAACTGTCGGCAGTCTCCCTGTCAAGCGATTGGCGCAATTTTATTAACGGCGTGAAATAAATATTTATCCTGACAGCGGCATTATGTCGCGGACTCGCCCTGACGCACCTTCATCCTCCGCCAGTTTGCAAAGCCGTAGATATCGTTTGCGAGAAAAGCCGCGAAGCACACTATGACCGAGATGTAGCGGCGGTCATCAAGGCTTGCGAGCGTCCAGAGCATTATCAGCACGATGTCATTTGCCGCATAAGCCAGGTTGAAATACGGGCTTCGTCTGAACGTGAGGTACACCGCGAGAAAGCTCGTCGTGACCGAGATGGTGCTGGGGACGATGTTGGCAGTGTTGAAATACTCCAGAATGAAGTAAAAAGCTCCCGTTACGGCACCCGCCGTGAGGAACATGAAAACGATCTCTCTCCCGGACACGGAGCTGACACGCACCTCGGAGCGCTTTCCTTCGTGCGGATGCCTGAGCCACGCCACGAGCGAGAACGCCGCCATGGGCATGGTCATGCCGAGGTAGGTGAGCATTTCGCCGTAGTAGGTGAAGGTGTAGGAGATGATCCCGTACAGCAGGCTGAATATTATCATCAGGAGCTGGCCGAGCGGGTTGCCCTTAGCGTTGAAGATGATGGACGTGACACCCACGAGCGACGCCACGAGCGTGAGCGCACCGTTACCGCCGAAGGTGAAGAAGGACGCAATGATGAGCGTGACGGAGGAACACCACAGAATAAGCTCCCCTTTTGTGAAATAGCCGGATACTTTTTTCATAAAAACCTCCCAAAAAAATAACACCCGTAGGTACATCTTCAAAGACCTGTTGATGTACTACGGGTGCATTTTGCACCGCTCTGCCCGGTAGCAGAAACGATATTTTGTTGTGCGGAGTATACCATCCCCGGCAGCACTTGTCAAGCCCCATCTCGCGGTATAAACAGATTTGTGCAGGTGTTACAGGCTATGCAACCGGAATACACGGCATAAGTTGGGGAGACTGTCGGCAGGTCATGAATATCCCCCCGCTTTTCGGCGGGGGGATGAGTTGTTTTTATTGCTTTATTACTGCTCGGTGGGGTAGACCTGAATCTCGATGTCACTCATGGGGTAGGTGCAGCAGGGATGTATCCAGCCGAACTTTATGTCCGCGAGTCTGCGGCCGTCCGCATCCTTGGGGCAGTAGAACTCACCGGACACGAGGCGGGAGTGGCACCAGCCGCACTCACCGCTGCGGCAGTGAGAGGGAGCCTTGATGCCGGCCTTTTCCATCGCCCACAGCAGAGTCTCGTCTGCCTTGCAGGGGACGGTCTGCTTGTTGCCGCGGATGTCCACGGTGAGGCTGAATTCCTTGCCGATCTTGTCCTTGGGGAAGTCCGCGTTGTTCGCCGCGCCCATGTAGTCGCCGGACATTTCCATGCGGTAGCGGCGCTTGGGGAGCCCGAGCTTCCTGCACTCGCCCTCGCCGAAAACGTACATGGCCTTGGGGCCGCACATGAGAACGGAGTAATCGCCCTCAGGTGCGTATTTCTTTATAAGCTCGGCGGTGATGAAGCCGTGCTCGTAGCCTTCCTTTTCCTCGTGGGAGAGGACGTGGACGACCTTCACGCGGCCGTTGGAGCGTGCGGCCAGCTCCTCGATCTCGTCCTTGAGGAGTATGCCGTCCGCGGTGCGGCTACCGTAGAGGATGGTCATGTCGAAGTCCTCGATACCGTCAACGATGGCGGCCGCCATGGAGTAGAACGGCGTGATGCCCGAGCCGCCCGCAATGGCTATGACCGTCTTGGCGTCACGGAGGTTCTGATAATAGAAGTCGCCGAGAGGCCCGGAAATGTCAACCTCGTCGCCCTCTTTCCATGTGGTGAGAATGTGCTTTGAGGCATAGGAGGGCTCGGTGAGCTTGATGGTGAGGGTGTAGCTGGTGTTCTCGGTGCCGAGAGCATCCTTGGGGTTGGAGCGGATGGTGTAGGGCTTGTTTACCGGTGCGCCGTCGATATTCAGGGAGACGGAAACGTATTGGCTTGCGCGGAAATACGCCATCTCGGTCGTGCCCTTCGCGGTGTTGGGAACGAGGGTGAAGCTCTTCGCTCCGCCGTGGTCAACGACCTTCGCGATAACGCAGTGCTGTACGGCGGGGTGCAGGCGCTTTGCGAGGATGTTGGGATTAAATACGGACTTCGGCAGGTCGGTGGGAGCGGCCTCGATAGCCTTGGTGCGCGTCGCGACCTCACCGAGGAACGGGAACGGAGTCAGACCCTTCAGAGCCTTTTTATCGTAATTATACTTAGCCATTTACTTGCCCTCCTTCATGTCGAGAAGCATATATCTCGCCTGCTCGGCGCCGGAGAGATATGCCTGTGAATAGCCGTCCATCTGGGTGCCGTGTCCGCCGACGAAGCGCAGGCCCTTGATGGTGTAGTCCTCGTGGTGACCGGACTGAACGCGCGGGAACATACCGTCCCATGTGGCGGGATAGTAGCCGTACACGTCGCCCTTGGGGGTACTGAGGTAGCGCGCCCATGTCACGGGGGAGGCAACGACGATCTCCTCAATATGGCTCTGGATGTCACAGCCGGTGACCTGCTCGTAGCGCTCTACGCACTCGCGGGCTATGCGATCCTTGACCTTGAAGTATTCCTCCTCGGTGATATTCTCGAAGGCGTCGCCGTCGTAGAACTTGGAGAACTGTAGGAACGCACGCCCCTCGCCCGCGGCCTCGGGGTAGGCGGCGCAGAGGTTGGTAACGGTGATGTCCCTGTGAGTCTCGATGCTGTCGGAGGAGAGCCACTGCTCGTGGTTATTGGGATTGTGGCGCATGAAGGTGTCGTAATTCTTGAGCCCTATCTCCTCCGCGGAGGCGTCAAGCCCGAGATAGACAGTAAATGCGGCCTGAGCAAGGCGTCTCGCGTTCATGGCTCTGAGATCGCGCTCGGGTATCTCGCTGTGGTCTACCATGCGGTCGAACACCACATGGGGCATGAGGTTGGAGATAACGCGGTCGCACTCGATATACTCGCCGGAGGCAAGCTCCACGCCCTTGACCTCTTTGTTCTTGATGTCGATGCGCTTGACCTCGGTGTTGTACCAGATATCGCCGCCCAGCTCGCGTATGCGCTTGTCGAAGGCAAGGGATATCTCGTGACTGCGGTTCTTCGCGAACCAGGGCAGATGGGTCAGGTAGACATAGGTCATGTAGGTGTACACGGCGAAGCTCATTTCTGTGGAGTCCGCGGCGACATAGGTCCAGTAGGACTCGAAGATATTCTTTGCCTTTTCGGGTACACCGATACGGTCGAGCATCTCCTCGCAGGTGACGGGGACAACGCGCATAAGATCGTAGTACTTGAGCAGCATTACGACCTTCTGGGGCGGGTTGGGCTCGTTATGGCGCTCGGCAAGCCAGTCAACGCCGTCGTGAAGCATACGGCCCAGCTCCATTACGGTGGTCATGGACTCGCGTGAGCCGGGAACCTGACGCTCCATCTCGTCGATAAATTCCTGTACTCCGGCGGGCATGGCGACATTGAAGCCGTTCTCGTCGGTGGAGACAGCCGCAAAGGACTCGTTCGCGGACATCCACTCAACGTCGAGCTTGTATCTCTCGTCGAGCAGCTTTCTCACCGCGCCGAGAGGACGGCCTTCCTTGCCGTCACCCATCTGGCACAGCTCGTGCAGTGTTGCCTCAAACTCGTAATTGCCGCGCTTGAAGCTGGTAGCGCAGCCGCCGGGGAGATTGTGCTTCTCGAGCACGAGAACCTTCTTGCCTTCCGTGGCAAGATAGCAGGCGGCGGACAGACCGCCGTTGCCGGCGCCGACGACTACTACGTCATACTTGGGCATGGTTTTGTTCCTCCGTTTCTATGTTGAAAATTAATGCACTCTATTGTGGTTGTACCACAGTCATAATTTTACCAGAACATCCGCCGTTTCGCAACAATTATTTGTGAGAATAATGACAAATTATACCGCCCGCCCCGAGGTCATTCTTAAAACGAAAAAGCTCCCTCTGATGAGGGAGCTATAAGAATGTCAAATATGCGGATTTACACCAGCTTTATCTCGCGGCAGGAGCCGGAGCCGAACTCCTCCTCCATGTGCGCCCTGTATTCGGGGAAATACTCCGTCGGCATAAGCGCCTGAACGCACCCGGCGAAGCCGCCGCCGTGGACGCGCCACGCGCCCTTTCCGTCCAGCAGTTTTCCGCTCAGCTCAAGCCCCTGAGCAAGCTTTGTGTCTCCGGTGGCGCTGGTGATGATGTTGTTGAGAAGTCTTTCCGATGAGCGCCCCGACTCGTTCATAAGTCGGAGATACTCGGCGCTGTCACCGTTTTTCAGCGCGTCGCGCATCTTGGGCACGCGCTCGTTCTCGTCGAAGAAATGCATTGCGCGGCGCACAGGTCTGTTGGACGGATCCCAGCCCTTTGCGCGAAACTCCGCAGGGTCAACGTCGCCCAGCACACCCTTGTCAAAGAGGTTCGCGATGTACACCATGTCCGAGGGGATACGGGCATAAGAGCTGTCAAGCCCCGCGTGGCTGCCGCCGCTGTCGGTAAGGCAGAGGGTGAGTCCCATGGTGGAAAAATCCGCGTGTATCGGCTCTATCTCATTTGTGCTGAAGTCCACATAAACGGTGTGTCCCAGCGAGCAGGCAAGCTGATCCATCAGGCCGCAGGGCTTGCCGAAGTAAGTGTTCTCGGCCTTCTGTGCGGCGCGGGCTATCACTATCGGGTCAACCTGTCCGTCGTTGAAGAGCTCATTGAGTATCCGCCCGATGAGCACCGAAAAGGCCGCCGAGGAGCTGAGCCCCGAACCGGAGGGGAGCGTGCTTCTGATGTCCGCGTTAAAGCCGCCGACCTTCAGCCCCAGCTCCTGAAACGACGCCACCACGCCACGCGCCAGCGCCTTGGGCGTGCCGAATTCGACGGTGTGAACGTTCGTATGATATATGCGCACATCGAAGGCGTCGAAGCCCTCGGATCTTATATGTATCGTCCGGCTTCCGTTTGCCTCACAGCGCGCGTAAAGCCCGCGATCCACCGCCGAGGCAAGTATTCTGCCCCGCTGATGGTCAGTGTGGTTTCCCGCAAGCTCGGTTCTGCCGGGGGTGAATATCTCTTTCTTCAAAATTCATTCCTCCTCCGAAAAAGGCAAGGCCAACTTCCTACATATATCAGAATATAACAACCTGACTTCAAAGTCAACCGAATGTTACATACCGGATGACGAAAACTTTTTACCCTGCAATAAATATTGAGCTACGCTTGCCGAAAGCGAGGAGGGTATGCTTAATACTTAATGTGGAGTCTCATAAAAATCCCCCGGGCAAAAGCCCGGGGGGTGTGTTTTTAGCTGTGTTTCGCCGGAGATCAGGTTATCACTTGGCGTAGGTCACTTCGATGGTGACGGGGTAATCCGGCATGGTGAAGGTCAGGGGCTTATCCGTGGACTTGTACAGAACCGTGCCGTCACTGGTCTTGGTAATGACCATCTCGTAGACCCAATCCTTATCGTAGTACACAGGCTCTGCCACGACGGAGGCGCCGGGAGTAACTCTGAGCTCAGTATCGCTCATCTTGGAGTAGTATCCGGACTCGACAGTTATCTTGCTCGCGTTGAAGTTGCTCGAATCGCCATTCGTCTTCAGTGTCAGGGTATTGGGCGCGACATCCATGACTATCTCAACGGCAAAGTCGGGCATGGTAAAGGTGAACTCACCGTTGCTCTTGCGGGCAACTACCACACTGCTGTCATCTTTCTTGACGACCTTGGTGGTGTAGCTCCAGCCTGCCGCGGGTGTGGGTACGACTCTGACTACGGTGCCGGGTACCGCGCTGGTCGCAGGCTCGCCGTCAACGGTAATGTTGTCCGCAGTCAGGTTGCTGGTGCAACTGTTGGTAATACCGAATCTTCCCGCCTCATACTCGACGTATATCACAACGTCCGCCTTACGCATGGTGAAGTAGGTGATGTTCGTGTTTACATCGAGGTTCTTCGTCAGGTCTACCCTCTGTTCCTCGCCGTTCTCCATGTAGGTGAAGTAGGCATCGGAAACAGTGTAGTTTGCGTTGGGCTTTATCTTGACGTAGACGGTGGTGTCGCCCTGTGCCTCGGTGATGGTCTTATTGTTCTGCATTGCGCTGAACGTACCGTTGGCGGACTGGACGGTATCGACGGTGTAGTTGCCGACGACGAACTTGAGCTCTACGCTGACATCAGCGTCGGGCATGATGAACTGGGTAGAGTCTGCAGTGTATCCCTTGAGGATATAGTTGGTGCTACAGTCGATAACTCTTACGCTCTCAAGCTTGTAATTCTCGGCGGGAGTGGCGTCGATCTCAACGAGAGAGCCTGCGGCGGCCTTGACGACCTTGGTGCCGTTCACGAGAGCCTTTACCTCGCCCTTGCCGGTGACGCTCACGAAGGTAATATTGTAGGTCTTATCCTTCTCAAAGGTCACGTCGACGGTAGCCTTTGTCGCGGTCATCTTGAAGGAGAGGCTTTCGGTGATATCCTTAGTGGAGCCGCCCTTCGGGGTGACGGTGACGCTCTTGACGTGGTATCCGGTCTTGGCGGTGGGAACAACGGTGACGACCGCGCCCTCAGTTGCGCTTGTGACGGTCTTGCCGCTGACCTGCAGGGTGGCGGAGCCGCCCTCGGTGGCCTTGACGGTGAGGCTGTAGGAGGTCTTGTCCTTGAAGGTAACGCTTACCGCGACATCACACTTGGGCATCTCGAAACTGGTGGTCTTGGTGAGCTTGTAGGTTTGCTTGTTGTCATCGCGCCAGTAGGATACGGTGTCGATCTCCTTGCCGCTGCCGGGCGTTGCGACGACGGTCACGGTGTCGCCGGGACGCACGACATCGACCGCGATGCCGTTGACGGTTGTCTCGAAGTTGCCCTTGCCGGTGTCGTGTCTGATGTAGTAGCTCTTGCTGTCGCTCTTGACGAAGTAGACATCGACGGTAACATCATTGTCGGGCATGGTGAAGGTGCCGTTGCTGGTGGGGATCTGCGCACCGGTCTTGTTATTGGTGACGGTCCAGGACTCGACATAGTAGCCCTTGTGGCTCTCGGTCTTTATGCCGACGGTCTGACCCTTGCTTGCCCAGAACTTGAGCACGCCGTTGATGGTACTGCCGGCCTCGCCGTTGCCGTTATTGTTGAAGTATATACGGTGCTCGTTGGTGAAGTTCACCTTGACATTCACCTGGCAGGAGGGCATGACGAAGGTATTGTCCTTGGACACGGAGACGCTTGCGCCGTTGGAGGTCTTGGTGACGACGATGCTCTCAACGGAGCAGCCGCTGTTTGCATTGGCGACAACGGTGACAGTCTCGCCGGCCGCGGCCTTGGTAACGGCCTTGCCGCCGACCTGGCAGGTGAAGCTGCCGTTGGTAGCGGTCTGGGCGTTGATGGCATATGTGGTGGCGGTAGTGGTGCTACCGGTGGTAGTTCCTGTGGTGGTTCCGGTGGTGGTTCCAGTGGTGGTGCCGGTAGTAGTGCCGGTGGTGCTGCCCGTGCCGCCGGAGACGGTAGCGGGAACGGCTATGTAGAGAAGCTTGCCGGCCTGAATATTGCCGAGGTTGGACTTGTTATTGAGCTTCTTGAGCATCTCGGCATTGGAGTTATAGTCCATCTTATAGGAGCTCATAATTCCGCTGACAGTCTCGCCGGAGGCTATCTTATGCGCCATGACCTTGTACGCGCCGCTGGTGTTGGACGGAGCGGTGGTGGTGGGCAGAAGAAGCGTCGTGCCGGCGGCGATGCTGGAGTAGTTCTTCAGGCCGTTAATGGTCTTGATCTGCTCGGAGTAGGTGTTGAAGCTTATGCCCAGACTGCGGCACACGTTGTACACGGTGTCGCCGGACTGCATCTTATAGGGGACGAGATAGTAGGCAACATAGTCACCGGCGGGGATGGTAACGCCGGAGGCAGAGACGGAGGTGTTAGTGGCCGTCGTGCTGCCGGTGGTGCCGGTGGTGGTACCGGTGGTGGTGCCGGTAGTGCTCTCGTCAACATAGGTCACGCCGGGCTTGGGCAGGTAGATGACCGTGCCGGGAGCGATGGCAGAGTAACTCCTGATGGAGTTGACGGCAGTGATCAGATCGTAGTTGGCATAGAAATCTATACCCTTGCTTCTGCACACTGTGTAGACGTTGTCGCCGCTCTTCATGGTGTAGGCGATCATGTTGGACTTGTCATAATCTGCGGAGGCGCTTACGGTGAAGCCGGTGAACATACCCGCGACCATAAGGACTGTAAGCAGCAGACTGATGATCCGTTTCTTCATATTGGTGTCCCTCCTGAATAGGTCCTCAAGCTTGTTGACGAACCCTGTTTCTTACACATAACTTGCTGTTGTTCCCGAAAATCCTGATATTTCAGGCGTTTCGGGCGATTTCCGGGGCTCTTTCCGCATCTGAAAAGAGGCGTTTTGTAACCCATCTGTATCATTCGGTTACAATATTACGACAAACTGAAACAAATTGCAAGACCCTTTTTTATAAAATAACTGATTTTTTTCAAAAATTATGTAAATTTGTGTAAAGCACACAAATTCCGCTACAGGTTTTTTATGTCAACTGTTATTGCGCCGTTATCGGCCACCTCTACGGTCGCCCATGTGAGTTTTCGACCCGCTCCCGCGGTGCCGGGGTTGAGTACCGTAACGCCTCCCATTTCCTCATACAGCGCCTCATGCGTATGGCCGAAGGCGACTATCCTCGCCCCCTCCTCCATCGCGGCGTACACGAGCCGTGTCAGATCGCCGTAGCGCACGTTGTAGAGATGTCCGTGAGTTATGAACATCTTGATCGGTCCCATCGGAACAACATCTGTGTCGGGCGCGTCGGAGGCGATGTCGCAATTGCCTCTGACGGAGTAAAGGGGTAGCTCCGGGAACTCCGAGTGAATGGTCTGCGCGTCGCGGGAGTAGTCGCCGAGATGGATCAAAATGTCCGGACGGGAGCGGCGCACCGCCTCGACAGCCAGCGCCGTGCAGGAATGAGTGTCAGAAAAAACCGCTGCTTTCATGCTTTTGTCTCGCTTTCTGTGTTGATGTGAAATCATCCGGCGGCGGGATGAATATAATGTAACGGACGGGAGTGTGGTGTTATGAAAAGCTTTGAAGAGCTGGGCCGTGAGCTCGAACGCCGCGGCAAAACAGAGGATATCAAGCGCATTGCCGAGTCCGAGGACGGGCAGAGGCTGAGCCGGATGGTGGACGCGGGCGATGTCGAGCGCGCCGCAAGAGCCGGTGACAGCGCGGCTCTGCGGGAGATGCTGAGCCGCGTTCTCGGCACTGACGAGGGCAAACGGCTCGCGGAAAACGTGCGAAAAATGATGCAGGATTAAGGAGCGTGAGGCCATGAGCGAATTTGAAGACAGGATAAACAGCATTCTCGGCGACCCCGCCCAGATGGAAAAGATAACTCAAATGGCAAAATCGCTCATGGGCGGCGAAAGCACTCCGCCGGAGAACAGCGGCGCTACCCTGCCCGGTCTTGACGCGGAAACACTGGGACGGCTGAGCCGTCTTATGAGCGACGGGAACGCCCAAAGCAGTGAACAGCGCGCACTTCTTGAGGCGATGCGTCCCTATCTGAGTGAGAAGCGGCGGCTCAAAATGGACAAAGCGCTACAGCTTGCCCGTTTTGCCCGCATTGCGCGTATCGCCATGAAGGAAATGGGGGATGACGCAGATGGTTAACCGCTGGCAGGGGAACACCGGGAAGCACGTCCGGCTCGAGGAGCCCGTCAGCCCGGTTGTCAACGCTCCCCGCCCGCCTCAGCCGCACACGGGCAATACGTCTCCCGTACCGCGTCAGCCGCCTCCGTCTCCGCTTCAGCCGGTAAGACGCGCTCTCTCGGAGCTGCTGCCGACGAACCTTTCCGATATCGAGACGGACGATGTGATACTGCTTCTCATCCTGTATCTCATGTACCGCGAGAGCGGCGACAGCGAGCTGCTGATAATAATGGGGGCAATGTTTCTTCTGTAAAAGTGCAAACCGGGCTTTGTGCAACCATTATAATGCACATTGCCCGGTTTGTGTTATTAACATTACTTAATTTTATCCGTGTCCTTATCCTCGTTGCTCAAACTCTCGGGAGCGTCGCCCTCATGCGTCTTCCCGTGCGGAGGCTTGCGCAGATTGGGATTTTTTAGGAATATGATCATCCAGACGGAGATCGCGATGAGGAAGGCTATAACGATGCAGACGATCTTTATAACTCCGCTCGCGCCGGCGATCAGAACAGCGAGCAGGCCGAGCACGGCGGAAATGCCGTACAGCACCGCCACTGCCTGCTTCTGGTTGAGCCCCATGGCAAGGAGGCGGTGGTGGAAATGCCCCTTGTCGGCATGGAACGGGCTCTGCCCATGGAGGATACGGCGGCAGAAGGCAAAGGTCGTGTCCGCAAGGGGGATGGCCAGCGCCATGAGCGGCACAAGGAAGGTAATGAGCGTGTGGAGCTTGAAAAGGCCGATCATCGACATCACGGCCAGCACGAAGCCCAGAAACTGCGACCCGACATCACCCATGAATATCTTCGCCGGGTTGAGGTTATAGGGGATGAAGCCGAGGCACGCGCCCGTGAGCGCACCGAGAACCACGGCAACAGTCGGCTCGGACACGAACAGGGAGACTACCAGCATGGTGAGCGAGCTTATCGCCGACACGCCCACCGCAAGTCCGTCCAGCCCATCAATGAGATTGACGGCATTGGTACAGCCCACTATCCACAAAAGCGTGAGCGGAATGGCGAGCCAGCCCACGGAAATAGTCATCGTATCGGAGAGGACGTTCGGGTTGCTGATGGCGTCAAAGACGACTCCGCACCGAATTACGACCAGCGCCGCCACTACCTGCACGCCGAGCTTCACCCATGCGTTGAGACTCACGATATCGTCCACTGCGCCCATTCCGACGATGATGGTCGCGCCGATGAGCATACCCATTATCTTGGTATCCATCTCGGAGAAAATGAGTATCGAGGCGAGAAAGCCCATGAATATCGCAAGCCCGCCCATGCGCGGGATGGGGTGATTGTGTACGCGGCGCTCGTCCTTGGGCACGTCCATCGCGCCGATCGCCTCGGCAAATCTTTTCACCTGTGGGGTCATCGCAAGTGATATCGCGAACGACAGCGCCGCCGAGAGCACTATCTTCAGCCACATGGCCATGTTAGGAAACATATTTCTATCTCCCGTTAATTAATATCAGAAGGGCTTCTCGACGAAGCCTACGCGCTTGTATACCTTGCGCAGGGTCTTGCGGGCGATATAGCTTGCCTTCTGTGCGCCCTCGGTATATACCTGCTGGAGGTATGCCTTGTCGGCTATCATGCGCTCGGCATTCTCGCGGATGGGGCGCAGTGTCTCGATAACGGCATCACCGACGGCGGGCTTGAATTTGCCGTAGCCCTGCCCCTCGAACTCCCGCTCGATCTCCTCAAAGCTCTTGCCCGTGACGGAGGCGTAAATGCTCATGAGGTTTGCGACGCCCGGCTTCTCCTGCGGGGCGTAGCGGACGCAGTTCTCGGAATCGGAGTCGGTAACGGCGCGCTTGAACTTGCGGCTTATCTCCTCGGGCGTGTCCATGAGGAACACACAGCCCTGTGGGTCGGACTTGGACATTTTCGAGGTGGGGGTGCCGAGGCTCATGATACGCGCGCCGACCTTGGGAATATAGGGCTCGGGCACCTTGAATGTCTCGCCGTAGAGGTTGTTAAAGCGCGTGGCGATATCGCGCGTGAGCTCACAGTGCTGCTTCTGATCCTCGCCCACGGGGACGAAGTCTGCTTGATACAGCAGGATATCCGCCGCCAT
>CAZPLL010000033.1:0-20322 GCA_964587485.1 uncultured Oscillospiraceae bacterium
CAAAGTTCGCTTTGCTCCGACATTTTTTGTTCTATAATAAATGTTGGGGTATGTCACGCGAAAAGTGTGGACGTACACCCAACATTTTCAGTATTAAGTAAAAAAGAGTATATCACATTTGAAAAGGGCAACGCTACGTTCCCTGCGCAAAAAGAAGCGGCCGTAGGTATGTAAGATGGATTGTCTCCCGGTAGGATAATCGTTGCTTTGGGGAAGTCTTCCCGATCAAGACGCTCCCCGCAGTGGTCGCAGAAGTTAAGAAGGTCGAGGCTCGAGTATCTATATTGTTACCACTGCAAAACACAGACAATGACATCGAGATTCCGGGTCTGAAACGGCACAGTAGGGGGCAAGTGACATTATTGTTTTTCAGACATTCACTCTTTATATCGACCAGCCTTCTACGGCGTTGGCGACTTCCTCCGGGCGCGGGATGCTTGAGATGCCACCGCTTCGCTCTGTTGAGAGCCCCGCCGCGGCACACGCGAATTTGACTATTTCTCTCAACTCCGTTCCGTCAAGCTCGTCGGGCGCTTTGCCGCTTTTCAGCACGCCCCGGAGAGCGGTGCCGCCGAAGATGTCCCCCGCGCCGCAGGTGTCCTTTACCCTCAGGCCGCCGAGCGCCGGAACTTTTCCCATACAGCGGCTGCTTGCATACACACAGCCCTCCGCGCCGCAGGTGACGAGCGCAAGCTTCACGCCGTACCCACGCAGCAGCTTTTTCGCGCTCTCCTCGGGGGTGAGTCCCCAGAGAAACTCCGCCTCGTCGTCGCTGAGCTTGACTATATCGGCACGGTAAAGCCCCCACTCCATCTGCTTTCGCGCCTCATCAAGACTGCTCCAGAGCGGCTTTCTGAGATTTGGGTCGAAGCTGACAAGCTTCCCGGCGGCTCGCGCATACTCCACCGCTCCGACGGTGGCCGATCTCGCCGGCTCGTGGGTCAGGCTCAGCGTCCCGAAGTGAAGCACGCGGGCGTTGTCTATAAGCCTCAGATCTACTTCATCAAAACTGAGCCGGGTATCTGCCCCGGGCTTTCGGGAAAAAGCGAAGCTCCTTTCTCCGTTTGAGTCAAGGGTCACAAACGCAAGTGTTGTAAAGTAATCATCCGTGAGCCTCATCCCGGAGATATCCGTGCCGCTTTCTTCAAGCGTGCGGAGCAGGAGACGGCCGAAGGTGTCGTCCCCCACCTTGCCTATCATGGCGGTTTTCCCGCCGAAGCGGTTCACCGCCACAAGGAAGTTCGCCGGCGCTCCTCCGGGATGCGCGGCCATGGTGGGGTAACCCTCGTCATCGGTCGATACTGGTGCGAAATCTATCAACAGCTCGCCCAGCGCAACAACATCGTACATATTCTACCCTCCCTTCCGCTCACTCTGCCGCGGGGTATTCGTTGCACAACAGACGGTACGGCGGCTCATCCTCCTCAATGGTCGGGAACCGGCCGACAGGAGGCTCAAAGCGATTGTCGCTGTTGTCGTCGTTGCACTGGCTCACCTCACCCAGCAGCACCGCGCCGGTGCCCGGCTCCACGGAGAAGTCGTGGTACATATGCTGCCGGATATGTATGCTCTCGCCCGGGGTAAGGCGTACCTGCGTCCCGGCGGGGACGGTAAAGGTGCGCCCGTCGGTATACACGGTGACGTCGCTCTCGCGGTCAACGGACTCATCGGGGAGCGAATTATAGACACGGATGAGAATGTTGCCGCCGCCGCGGTTGATTATATCCTCGGTCTTGTACCAGTGGAAATGGTTGGGGCTGTACTGCCCTTCCTTCATGTACAGGAGTTTTTCGGCGTATACCTTGGGGTACTTGTCCGCCATGGCGCGGTTCCCGTTGCGGATGGTGATGAGCGACATACCGACCTTATCAAAATCGCCGAGGCCGTAGTCCGTAATATCCCAGCCCAGCATACACTCGCGCACCTCGTCATACTCGTGGCCGAGACTCTCCCACTCCTCCGGCGTAAAGGCGCAGAAGGGCGGCAGATAGCAGTGCTGGCGCGCACACATGGCTTCAAGCTCCTTCAACGCCGCGTTTATCTCGCTTCGTTTCATATTCGTTCTCCTTTACGGTATCGATCTCGTATCACTGCGACCAGTTTAGCATATTTTTACTCTGCGGTAAACCATAGTTTTTCCGCCGTGTCGGGCGCTTGCTCATTGACAAACACAATGAAAAACTATATCATCTTATTGTACTTAAACATTTTATCGTCACGAAAAAGGAGGCTCATCCATGGCCGTTAACACCCCGAAGGAATACCGCAATCTGGTAATGTACTCGATATTCGTGAGAAATTACAGTGAAGAGGGCAGCTTTGAGGGCGTCAGGCGGGATCTTGACCGCATAAAGGCGCTGGGCGTCGATATCATCTGGCTGATGCCCATTCACCCCGTCGGGAAAAAGGCGCGCAAGGGCACCATCGGCAGCCCCTACGCCATATCGGACTACCGTGCGATAAACCCCGAGTTCGGCACGGAGGACGATTTCAGGCGCCTTGTGGACGATATTCACGCGCACGGTATGAAGTGTGTGATCGATGTCGTGTATAACCACACCTCGCCTGACTCCTGGCTTGCCGTAAACCATCCCGAATGGTTTTACCACAAGCCTGACGGGAGCTTCGGCAATCACATCGGCGACTGGAGCGACGTTATCGACCTTGACTATGGCAACAAAGATCTATGGGATTACCAGATAGATACGCTCAAAATGTGGGCGGAGGCGGTGGACGGCTTCCGCTGTGACGTGGCGCCGCTCGTCCCGCTCGAATTCTGGCTGAGAGCACGGCGCGAGGTCGCCGAGGTCAGACCCGACTGCTTCTGGCTGTGTGAATCCGTCGAGCCGCAGTTTATCACTGCGACCCGTGCGCAGGGGTTGGCAGGTCTTTCCGACAGCGAGCTTTATCAGGCGTTTGACGTCGCGTATGATTACGATATCTTTGACAGCTTCCGTGACTGCCTGACGGGCAGAGCCTCCCCTGAGCGTTATGCCGAGGCCGTCAATCGTCAGGAATACATCTATCCCGACAACTATGTGAAGCTCCGCTTCCTTGAAAACCACGACAGGACAAGGGCCGCATTCCTCCTGCCGGACGAGAGCCGGCTGCTTGCATGGACGGCATTCATCTACTTCCAGAAGGGGATGACCCTCATATACGCCGGGCAGGAAAATGGTGTCCGTCACCTCCCCAGCCTCTTTGACGCGGACAGAGTGCAGTGGGACACCGGGCGTGACTACTCCGCGTTCATGTCGCGTCTGTATGAGATCAAAAAAGACCCGCTCTTTGCCCACAGCGGCTACGAGCTCACAGCGCTCCCAGGCGGCGTGCTCATGGCCTCCCATACCGACGGTGAGCGGCGCTGTGTCGGCATTTTCCCCGTGGCGGGGTCGAATGTGCTTATCAACACCGCTCTGCCCGACGGGGTTTATACAGACCTTATCGGCGGCGATGCTGTTGAAATACACGCCGGGATGATGGCCGTCGGCGAGCGCGCGGTAATTATAAATGTAAGCTGAGCGCGTTTTCGTGCGTGATCGTTCTCCATGATCAATTATCAATGTGAACGCCAAGGCTTGCAATACGGCAAAACTTATACTAAAATCAGTATTTAGAAAAGAAAAAGGAACGGTAACGCATGAAAGATATAAAGCTCATTGCCTTCGACATGGACGGCACTCTCACCCAACATAAGACTCACCTTGAAGACGAAAACCGCAGTCTGCTCGACGAGCTTTCCACGCACTACCGGCTCCTCATGGTCGGTGCTGGGCAGTGCAGGCGGATATTCAACCAGATGGACCATTACCCCATTGATATCATCGGCAACTACGGTATGCAATATTGTACCTACAACGCGCAGACCGGTGACCTCGACACGGTCTATGACGAGCGGATGCCCTGCGACAGGGACAGCGTCGAGCGGCGTATAACCATGCTGCGCGAGAAATACGGCTACACCGATTATGTCGGTGACAATGTGGAGTATCACGTTTCCGGATGCGTCACCTTCCCGCTCCTCGGCACAAAGGCGGACATTGAGGACAAGCTCCGCTTCGACCCGGACAGAAAGAAACGCCGCGCCTTCTACGAGGATGTCAGGGACACCTTCAGCGACTACACAGTGTTTGTCGGCGGCTCATCGTCCTTCGACTTCGCGCCCTATCCCTACAATAAATATTACGCGCTGGATAAATTCTGTCGTGATAACGGCTACACGCATGATAACGTTGTGTACGTCGGCGACGATTACGGTCTCGGCGGAAACGACGAGTCGGTGTATAAGTCGGATTTTGAATTTATATGCGTGGATGACTACCGGACGCTCCGCGAGCTCCTCTCGGGACTGATAAGATAAAATCAAGCTCTATATCAACAGTTGGGGTAGAGGTACAATGAGAAAGTCAAGACCACCGGCATATCCGGTGGCTTGCACAGACCCTATACGGTTCTAATACAGCAGCGTCTTAAGACGCATGAACGGTTCGCCAATCGCAAATTTGTTACGGGCAGAGGCCGCGTCAAGCGACGCGGCCTCTGTTTATATCATTCAAACAAATTATAAAAATCAAATGTGTACCGCTCAGAGCGCGAGCAGGATGCCGACAACGGCCGAGACGGCGATGTACATGATCGGGTGCTTCTTGAATTTCTTGATGGCAAGGAACACGAGCGCAAAGTATATGAGCTTCTTGAAATCAAACAGGTTGAGCAGTGCGCCGGTTTTTTCGTACAGGTCAAAGCGCAGCATACAGACCTTGACCACATTCAGCCCCGCGGCGGCGATAAGGCCGGTGACAGCGGGGCGAAGGCCGTAAAACATATCGCCGACAAGAGTGCTGTCGCGGAATTTCTCAAGCGATTTGCTGACGATGACGACAATGATGATAGACGGAAGTATCTCTCCGAGCGTCGCGACGATTCCGCCGAGAACGCCCGCGACGGTACAACCCACATAGGTTGCCATGTTTATGCCGATTGGGCCGGGAGTGGACTCGGAAATGGCGATCATATCGGTTATGAGATCCTGCGTGTACCAGCCGGTCTTGTCCGCCAGCTCCTGCAGGAAGGGGATCGTGGCCATTCCGCCGCCGACGGCGAAGAGACCTATCTTCAAAAACTCCCAGAACAGACGCAGATATATCATTTCGCGTCACCTCCCGCCGGTTTTTTGCGCTGGAGAAGTCTCGCTGCAATGCCGACGACGGCACTGCCGATGACGAGCAGAATGGGTGAAATGCCCGTGAACACGCTCAGAAGGAGGATGACTCCGAAGAGCACAATGCCCAGGCCGTCCTTGATGCCCTTTTTCCACATACTGATTATCGCGTCGAGTATCAGCGCCGCAACGCACACGGATATGCCCGCAAGCGCGTGCTGAACGTAGAGATTATCCTTGAAATTGGACAGGAAAAAGGCGATGATCGAGATGATGATTATGCAGGGCGAGACCATTCCGAGCGCCGCGGCAACCGCGCCCGGGACTTTTTTCCTGCGATAGCCGATGAACACGGAGACGTTAATGGCGATTATTCCGGGCAGTCCCTGACTGAGCGCGTAAAAGTCCATGATGGTCTCCTCGTCGAGCCAGCCGCGCTTTTCGATTATCTCACGTCTGAGTATCGGCAGCATTGCGTAGCCGCCGCCGAACGTGACCGCTCCCATCCGGAAAAAGAGGGAGTAGAGTGTAGCTAATTCTGAAAACATCTTATCCTCCGACAAAAGTGTTATTTTCTGCAACGGCGTAATTATAGTCCCTTATCGTCCGAAATACAAATCTTTTTGCAATTTCTTTTGCCTTCGGCCTGTCCGCCGCGGCGCATATGTATTCATACTCCATAGGGAGATACTGCCTCACAAGTCCGAGAGGTATCGAAGCGCCGTCAATATTGTCAAAAAGCTTTTCTATCGCGTCTTTTGCCTCGGGCGCGGAGAGGTAGTAGCGACAGCGATCTGAAAGACTGTATTTGCGTTTGAGCACAAGCTCCTGCGGCGTACCGTGATAGTGGCGGCGCCAGTCGGAGTCATTCGCGAGCATGAGCTTTTCGAGCACAGTGGGCAGGTCTGCCCTGTTCACGGGAGATATCAGCTCCTTTTCAATGTCACTCAGCGCGAACAGCCCCTCACGCAGGGCAAAGGTGAGCGCAGGCCCTACCTTCAGAATAGCAATGCCGTCGGCAACCATTTCGCGCAGAGCCTCGCGCGGCTGGTAGTCGGTAGAGTGTCCTTCAAGGGCAAGGCCGGGTATGCTCCTTGCGGCGGATGTAAGAGCGTTCGCCTTTTCTCTGTCATACCGGAAAAAGCCGTCATCCCCGAACTCCACCCCCGGCTGTACAACTATGCCTACTATATTTTCAAAAGCGGAGTCGAGCCCGTGCTTTGCAAATACCTCTCTGTAGGTCTCGACAGTTTTACGCAGAGCCTCCGGCTCGGTTACGGACACTGAGCTTTTTTCCTCGGTTTCTCCGCCGGGTATGGGAACCTCGCTCCCTATTATGTACACGGGTTGCTTCGCGTCCGGTCGCTCCGTCAGAAGCTTCGCATATTCGTCCTGGCAGGCGGAGAAGAGCTCAGCCCCGCGCTCGGCCACGGTGTACACGTCGAGTGGCTCATCGGGGTCGTCGTCGCCGAGGCGCATACTCGTATCGAGGTGTATCTTCTCAAAGCCCGCTCGCACATAGGAGCGCACAAGCTCCTCGGCAAGCGGCATTGCCTCACTTTCCGGGAGATTACACCATGTCAGCGGCCCGAGATGATCGCCGCCGAGAATTATCCGTTCGTGCGACAGGCCTACGAGAGCGGCTTTTCCGTATACGAGGTCTCTGAAATCCTCCGCTTTCATTCCGGTATATCCACCAAACTGGTTGACCTGATTTGCGGTCGCCTCGATCAGCACAGGTCGGCCGGTGCGCAGGCCGCTTTGCAGGCAGGTCTCTATAACGAGCGGGTCGGCCGTGCAGTAGCTCTCTATGCCACAAAATTCTCCGGCTTTGTTTCTTTTCAGTATTTCTCTGAGCATATTTCCTCCAAGCTTATCACATAGCTGTGTGTGCGGCTCTCGCCGGGGCGAAGGGAAAGAACATCAGGTTTTTCCGCCAACTCGAACGGAGAAGCGTCATTATCGGGAATCGTGCTCCATGGCTCAACACACAGAAGTCTGTTCCCTGTCGGATAGGGCGTCCACAGAGCAAGATACGGGAACTGCGCGCAACACACGGTCACGCGGTAGTCACTGCCGCAACATAGCTCCACACCGTTCCCGGGCGTTCTCATGAGAAGTGCCCCGTTGCGGAAAAGCTCCGTATTGAGCGACAGCGTGCCGTTGGCAAGTGCCGACTCTCCGCCGCCGCGCAGAAGTGAGATCCTGTCCATCCCCGGAAAGCTCAGCTCGCACCGCGTCATATCCTCCGGGAGCAGGAAGCCGTCGTGACCGCCGAGCTCGTAAAGCATCGTCTCGTCCGAACGGTTTTCCACACGCTGTTTTTTTATAAGAGATGTGCCTTGAAGCTCATAGCTCACGCTGAGCTCAAAGCCGAACGGATAAATCTCGCGGCTCTCAGGCGAGTCCTCAAGGCAGAGCTCCACGCGCCCGTCACATATCTCCGTCGGCCTGAACATCGAGTCTCGTGCGAAGCCGTGTCTGCACATACGGTACTCTGCGCCGCGGTGGGTATAGCGTCCGTCACGCAGACGTCCTATCACCGGGAAGAGTATCGGCGCGCTTCGGTTCCAGACCGTGGCGTCACGCTGCCACATATATTCGCGTCCGCCGTCATCCGTAAGGCTGACAAGCTCCGCGCCGAGACATGATATCCCGGCGCGGAGAAAGGGGTTGGAGATAAAAAGACTTTTATCCGCATTCATGCTCGTAGATCGTAACGCCCTTCACAACTCGGTTGACCACGCCCGCTGGATTGGGGTTGTCCGGGTCAATGCCCAGGGACTCCGAGCGACGCAGGGCGATCATCTGTGCCGCGGTCAGGAGCTCGGGGCCGATGACGGCACTTTCGTTCCTCTGTTCGTTGCCGTAACAGAGATAGAAGTCGGAAAGCTTTTCAGCCTCATCGCATTGCGTGGCGCAGACGGTGAGAATACGGTTTTCTCCGCGCTGAGCCGCCATTTCCCGGAGAAGATCCAGCTCATAGCGCCGTGTATACTCTCCGTCGGAGAGATAGAGCACGGTAAGCGTCCTGTCATTTATGAAGGACTTCGGTCCGTGACGAAAGCCCATCGGCGTATCATAGAGGCTTGCAACTCCGCCCCGCGTGAGCTCAAGCATTTTCAGCGCGGATTCCTGCGCTATTCCCTTGAGCGCCTCCGAGCCGAGGTAGGCTATCCTGTCAAACTCGAGCCCGCATACACTCTGTGCCAGCGTTTCCACCGCGGAGTGCAGAAGCGGCTCGGCCTTTTCCGCACATTGCACGATTGCCGCGGAGCAGTCCGAAAAATTCTCCGGGGCGAAGCACAGCAACGCCGTATAGAACATACTCGTAAAGCTGTTGGTCATGGCAAAGCCGTTGTCGTTTGTGATCTGCGGGAGGTTTATCACATGGCAGTTGTCGTGAGCCATTCCGTATCTGCTCAAAGCCCCATCACGGTTGCAGGTTATAATGACGTTTGATGTGTTGTCCGAGACAGCCTGAGCCGCCTCGATAGCTCCGACGGACTCCGGAGAATCGCCGGAACGGGCAAAGGAGACGAGGACGGTCTTTTTCTTCGGGTCAATACAGCTCTCGGGCGTGGCAACAAGATCGGTCGTTCCGTAACATTCAACCGTATAGGGGCAGTATTTCCTCATGTACGGCAAAATGGATCTGCCTACATATTCACTGCTGCCCGCGCCGATGAAGCACACGACTCCGTCCCGACCCGCATTGCGCTCCAGTAAAGCGTCAAGCTCCGCGCGTTGTTCCCGGACGAGACCCGGGAGCTCTGCCCAGCACTCGCACTGGCGCATTATTTCGTCATAGGTGTGCATTTGCTTTCCCCCGCTCAGAAGTTTTTGAGGGTATCGTTGAAGTTGACCTTTTTCTGCTCCGGAAGTATCTGGGCTATCATGCTCACGCCCTTCGCGTCAAGCTCCTTCCACGCCTGAATATCCTCCTGCGAAGCAAACACATGATTAAGGAGCTGTACACGGCCGGGAGCGGATCTGAGATTGCCGAGATTGAGTTCCTTAATTTCAACACCGCGCTCAATGAGTCCGATAACAGACCTCGGATCCTTAAAAAGAACCATAACGACCTCATTATCAAGACTGCCGTTCGTGAGCTTTTCCGCCGCTGCGTCAAGCGTGCAGAAGTCCGCCTTAACACCGGCGGGCGTTGCCATTCTGTAGAGAGAGCACTGCATACGGTCAGAGGCGGTCTTGTCGTCCGCAACAAGGATGGTCGTTACTCCGGCTCTTCTCGTCCAGCCCACCACCACCTGGCCGTGGATAAGTCTGTCATCTACTCTGAAAAGGGAAATCTTCATTTTGTTTGTCCTTTCTGCCGTATACAGGCGGCATTCTAATCTATATATTAATGACCTTTCCTCTGACTATAGTCATGGAAAGCTCCATGTTTTCGTCGAATATTGCGAAATCCGCGTCCTTCCCGACCGAGATGGAGCCCTTGCGTTCAAAAGCTCCCACGGAGCGGGCGGGGTTCTTCGTCGCCATCGCGACCGCCTCGGCAAAGCTCACTCCCGTAAACTCAACCATATTCTTTACCGCCTTTGAAAGCAGCAGCATACTGCCCGCAAGAGAGCCGGTGAGCGTATGAGCCGCGCCGTCCCTGACAACGACCTCGGTTCCCTCCCAGCGGCGATACATCCCGTCGCCCAGACCGCGAACATCAACTCCGTCCGTGATCAGGACGATTCGATCTGTACCTGCCGCTCTTACCGCCAGCGCGAGCATTTCGGGCGTTGAATGGATACCGTCCGCAGTAAGCTCCACAAACACATTGTCATCAAGGAGCAACGGCGGCACCGACCCCGGTGCGCGATGGTGCATGGGAGGCATGGCGCTGTAGAGGTGTGTGGCTCTGTTCGCGCCACGTCGTAACGCCTCTACGGTAGTATCACAGTCGGCCTCGGTGTGGCCGACTGACACGCTCACACCCCTTCCCGTAAAAAAGCTTACTGCGTCGAGGGCATATTCCTTTTCGGGCGCAAGTGTAACTACTCTGAGCTTTCCGCCCGCGGCGGAGACTATAGCTTCAAGCTCATCGCGCGTTATCTCGCGTATGTTTTCCTTTTTGTGCGAGCCTCTGTTCTTCATGCTGACAAACGGGCCTTCAAGGTGTGCGCCGAGTATCTCCGCCTCGCCCTCCACGGGTGACTCCGATGCTCTGCAAATAGCCTTGAGCGCGGCAAGTTCGTCGCCCATTTCGGCGCTCGTGGTGGTAGCAAGGCAGGAGGTAACTCCGCTCTTGACGAGGAAAGCCGAGATCGCGCCGAACGCTTCCTCCGTGGCTTCCATGTAATTATGCCCCATCGCGCCGTGAACGTGCGTGTCGATAAGCCCCGGACAGACATATTTCCCGCGGCAATTCACCTCAGATGCATCTCGTGGAAGCTCTCTGCCTGCCGGAACGAGAGCGCTTATCCTGCCATTCTCGGCTATAACGGTGCTGTTGCTCCAGCAACCGTTTTCAAGGAGCACCATTCCTCCGCAGAGAGCCAGCTTTTCCTGTTTCATCGTCTTTCCCCCATTAAGCCCGTTCAAGAAACTGTTATAACGCCTGGGGGACGAAGCTCGTCCCCCCTCTGAAATACAATGATACAATTAAAGGATGCCGAACATTCCGCACAGGAAGCCGACGACAATTATGCCGAGCATGACCGCCGTTGTGCTCTTGCCCTTACGGACAAAGCCGAACACGCCGAGAGTCGCCGCCAGCGGGAGGAGCTTCGGGAGAATGGTGTCGAACATGGACTGGAGAGACACGCTCGCTTCGCCGACTGTGTAGGTGAGCGGCGTGCTTATACCAAGTGAGGTCGCAACGAGTGCGCCCACGACGATAAGTCCCAGTATGGTAGCTGCCTCCATCCAGCGCTGGATCTGCATACCCTCGAGCTTTTCGAGGAAGCGATCCGCAAGAGTGTAGCCGTTCTTGACGCCCCACCACTGGACACCGAAGTGTACAAGGTTGATGGCGATGAGGAATATCAGGGGTGCGATGCTCACGCCGCTGAGTGCCAGAGAAGCGCAGATACCTGCGACTATAGGTCTGAAGGTGCTGAAGAAAATTGAGTCGCCCATGCCGGCGAGAGGCCCCATGAGAGCTCCCTTGACGGCCTGGATGTTGTCCTCATCAACCTCTTCGCCGTTTGCCTTGCGTTCCTCCATTGCGGCAACGATTCCGTAAATGATGCCGCCCAGCCACGGGTGAGTGTTGAAATAGCCGGAATGACGCTTGTAGGCCGCCACACGGTCTTCCTTGTTCTTGTAAAGCTTGTCTATTACCGGGAGCATGCCCCAGCAGAATCCCAGTCCCTGCATACGTTCGAAGTTGAAAGCGGACTGGACTCCGTTTGAACGCCAGAACAGGCGATTCAGATCCTTCTTGTCGAGATGGACTTCGTTGGTTTCCACAGCGGTGGTTTCGAGTTCGTTACTCATTACAGCAGTCTCCTTTCTCACTGATTTGCCGCGACGCGGCTATTGCTTGCGTACAGCACAGCGTAGGCAACGCCGAGGATGGCAACGCCCATAACGCCGAAAGAGGGAACATATGCGGCAACGGCAAAGCCGACGAAGAAGTAAGGTATGAATCTCTTGGAGCTGAGGTTGCTGAGCAGCAGACCAAAGCCGAGCGCCGGGAGAAGAGAACCGACGGCCTTGATGCCGGCCATGATGTTATCGGGGATGGCGGTGGTCAGATTCGTGAGGATCTCCGCACCAAAGTAAAGTGCAAGGAAGGTGGGAATAAAGTAGCAGAGAAAATGGATGAAGTTACCGAGCTGTACAACTCTGGCGATACCCTTGGAGTTGCCTGCCTCGGCGTGCTTCTCAACGCCGTGGACGAGCAGGGAGCAGATGGTCTTGCCGAACAGTTCAAAGGAACTGCACACGACGGCAGTGGGAATGGCTACCAGAAGTCCACTGTCAAGGCCGCCGCCGCTTGTGATGGCGACAGCGGTGCCTATCGCGCTCGCGATGGCAACATTAGAAGGAACAGAACCTCCGATGGCCTGCGCTCCCATGAAGACGAGTTCAAGGGTGGCGCCGACCTGAAGGCCGGTCTGAAGGTCGCCCATGATGAGGCCGACCAGAGGTCCGAGCACTATGGGGCGCTCGACCTGGCAGTCGCCGAGCATACGGCGCTGTAGGTAAGCAAGGCCTACGACCAAGCTAACGATCAAGACACTGAAAAAACTCACTAAAATCCCTCCGTTTTCTTTTTTTTCGGTGTGTCAGCCGATGTTTTCCTGCAGTAACGTATTCATGTCTTTTATTGTCATCACCGCAGCTTCAACAAGATGTGCCTTCAGAGTCTGTATATCCATGCAGTCTCTGAGGAGTATCGCTTCCGTAAGCATCCCGAGATTTACACCGGACACCACATGGAGCGACGGATTCTCCGCGGCCAGTTCAACCGCCGCATGAGCAGGACTGCCGCCGGGGATATCAACAAGGCAAAGCAGATGATCCCCTTCCGCAAGACCGGTTAGTTCTTTTTCCAGCCCTTGCCGAATGTCCTCGGGGTCTCCTCCGGGATACAGCTCAACAGACACTATTCCCTCGGTGCCTCCGCTTATCATCTCAGCCGTTTTCAGCATAGCTGTTCCAAGACCCGCATGTGTCGCCAAAATCAAATGGATCAACGCCGTTCACCTCCTTCCTGTCAGTATTCAACATGAGCGATCGATAGGTCGGCGGAACCTACTGAGAAATCACTTTTTTAAGAATTGCACGCGCTTCTTCGGCGGTCGCGGCGGCGCACGCCTCGTTCGCGCACACCTCGGCGTCGGCACAGCTCAGCGAAGCGAGCATCTCTTTTACCGCGGGCATATTTCCCGGCCCCATACTCAGCGTTCTTATGCCGAGCCCGACCAGCGCAGCTGCCCCGACGGTTTCACCCGCCATTTCGCCGCAGACGCCCAGAGGCTTTCCCTCTCTTGAAAATGCCTGTGCCGCGTACCGTATCAGTCTCAGCACCGCCGGGTCACAGCTCCTGTAATACGGTGCCGTGCGCTCATTCATGCGATCGGCGGCCAGAGTATATTGGCACAGATCGTTGGTGCCGATGCTTCCGAAATCGGCCTCGGCGGCTATCACGTCCGCCATCAGCGCGGCAGACGGTATCTCTATCATCACACCGAGCTTGATATCCCGGTTAAAGTGGATGTGCTCGGCATCAAGCTCATCCATGGTGTCAAGGACAAAGCGTTTCGCGCGGCGAAAATCTTCCGCGCCTCCCACCATCGGGAACATGAGACTCAGATCTCCGTATGCGGAGGCACGAAGCGCGGCTCTGAGCTGAGTTTTGAAAATCTCCGGTCTTTCAAAGCAGAGACGCAGGGCACGCACTCCGAGGAAAGGATTCTCTTCCCCCGGGAGCGGCAGACACTCAAGTTGCTTGTCTCCGCCGATGTCCAGCGTGCGAAGTATCACTCCTCTGCCGCCAAGCGCCTCAACCGCGGCCTTATATTCTCCGAACTGCCATTCCTCGTCCGGGAGGGCGTCCTTACTGCGCATATACAGGAACTCACTGCGCATAAGCCCAACACCGTCGCACGAGGCAAGAGCCTGCTCGTCCGTATCCTCAACTGCGGATATATTAAGCTCCGTCAGTACACGCACACCGTCGGCCGTTACTGAAGGCTTACCCATGTAGTAGAGGCGTCTGTCCTGTATGGCTTGCGCACGGGCTATCTGCGAGAGATATTCCGTCTGCTCATTCGCGTCGGGTCTTATGCATACCGTGCCCGCACCGCCGTCTACCGCAACGGTATCGCCGTCACGCACAAGCTCCGTCACGCCCTCGACGCCGAGGACGGTGGTTATTCCGAAGCTTCTTGCGAGAATGGCCGTATGCGAGGTCATGTTGCCGGTCTCGGTGACTATTGCAAGAACGTTTTTGCGGTCTATCGTGGCGGTATCCGTGGGATAGAGATCCTTTGCGAAAATGACACGGGGCCCGGGCAGATGCGAAAGATCCTTTTCCTCTTCCCCCGCGAGACAGCGGAGAAGGCGATCTCGAACGTCATACAGATCCGAAACCTTCTGCCTCGTAAATTCGTTATCCGTGCCGCCCAGTATGTCCGCGAACATTTCATATACGCCGCTTATCGCGGCGGCCGCAGTCTTTCCTGCGGCTATTTCCGAGCGTATCAGCTCATCCGTCGCAACGTCGCCAAGGAGCAGTATGTGCGCGTCGATTATCTTTGCCTTCTCAGGCTCGGCGCTCAGGCTGTCGCGAATGAACTCAAGCTCGACCCGTGCCCGCTCTGTCGCCGTCCGATACATTTGGGCGCGTTCCTCCGCGTCCCCGCTCTCACGGATGGACTCCGGTTCAAAACGCCACCGACGGTAGCGCATCGCCTGTCCCATGACCGTCCCGTCATAAACGGGGATGCCGTACTTTATCATAGCCTTATTCCTCTTCGCCGAAGCCGGACTCAATAAGCGCGGCAAGGGCATCGACGGCCTCCGCCTCATCGGGGCCGTTTGCACACAGCGTCAGCTCATCCCCGCATGACGCGGAAAGCGAGAGCAGTAAAACGAGAGACTTTATGTTTATCTTCTTTTCCGGTGCCTCGGTTTTGTATGCCTCAATTACGGAGCCGTACTTCAGTGCGGCTTTTACGAGGTCTGAAGCGGGTCTCGCGTGAAGTCCGGTTTTGTTGCGTACTACGACCTGTTTGGAATACATATAATTCTGTCCCCTTTATATTCAGTAAGTTTTCATCAGCTTCTTCCGGGAGTATCCGACAGATACGCGGACAGTGTCTCGACAGCCTCGACCTCGTCTACGCCGTCTGCCTGAAGAATAAATTCGTCGGACGGTACAATGGTGGCGTGTATCATACCTAAAATCGACTTCGCGTTTGCCGTGCTGTCCCCATAGCATATTTTGATGTCTGATTTGAATCTGCTGGCTTTCATCACGAAGCCACTGACAAAAGCCAGATCTGTGTCGGGAATAAAGCTCAGCTTACATTTTCGCTGTTGCATAGTACTCCTCCCTTTCACTTTTCTTATAATGCAATTTCTGTGCCATGATTACATTTTTTCACCTCGGTCTGCAAAAAAACTTTACATTTTTGAAATCGGTGTTAAAATAGCCTTGAGATTTTATTCGGAGTGGCGGTATGGAAAACTCACTGCGCAATGTTCAGATACAGAAAATGACTCCGCAGGCGATACACAGCCTGCAACTCATGACCATGCCTCTCAGCACGTTGCTGTCATACGTCGGGCGCTGTACGCAGGAAAATCCGTTTGTCGAGATGAATTACGACTGGATGGAGTTCTCTGCCGGGATTGCCGTGCGGGAGCATCGGGATCTCTCACTGGACGAGAGGTATGCTACCGCGCCGCAGGATGAAAGCCTCTATGAATATCTGACGGCACAGCTCAGGCTCAGCGGTCTGAAGGGCAAACGTCTTGAGGCCGCGAAGCTCATAATCGCGAATATCAGCCGTGCGGGTTATCTGGAGCTTGATCTCTCTGTCGCGGCAGAGTTCCTCGGTATGGACGAGGATGAGGTGCTCGGTATCCTTCGCATTGTGCAGGAGCTGGGTCCTCCCGGCGTCGGGGCAAGAGACCTTGCCGAATGTCTGTGCCTGCAGTCCGGCGCCGATATCCCGGGAGGGAACGCGGCACGGACGCTGATAGAAAACGACCTTGCCGATCTTGCCGCGCACAGGTACACCATTCTGTCAAGAAAGTACAAGCTTGAGCCCCGCGAGCTTCAGGCGCTGCTGGACTACATACGAACTCTTGACCCCCGGCCGGGCAGTCGATTTTCAGCCGGAGAGGGCGTGAATTACATTCTGCCGGACGCCGTGGTTGAAATTGTCGGCGGCGAATTGACCGTCTCCGTCCGCGGTCAGGCCGACTCTATCACTCGTTTCAACGGAGAATATATGCGCATTACGGACGACGAGGACGCTATTGCCTTCCTCGAGGAGCGGCGCGCCGAGGCCGTAAAGCTTATTGACAGCATAGACCTCAGATATTCCGCGCTCAAAAAGCTTGTCGTGTATATCGTCGGGAAGCAGGAGTCGTTTTTCTCCGGCAGACATAAATACCCCCGCCCGCTCAAACAACGTGAGGCAGCGGAAGACCTCGGCATCAGCCCATCCACGGTCTCCCGCTGCGTAAAGGACAAATATATAAGCTCACCGCGCGGCATCTTTCCGCTGAGCTTCTTTTTCTCAGGTAACAGCACCATGAGCGGCTGTTCCAAGGAATTGCTGGCAGCGCTTATCGAGAGCGAATCTCCCCATGCTCCCTACAGCGACGCCCGACTTTGCGAGCTGCTTGCGGAGCAGGGAATAGAGCTTTCGCGCCGCTGTGTCGCCAAATACCGTGCGGAGTTGGGCATCGGCGGTCAGAACCGGCGTATGAGATTTGAGTAACCTCTATGGAGGATCACAGAATGGAACAGGAAAAGTTGATTCTTGAGTATATATCCCGGCAGTGCGAGCAGTCGGCGGAGGCAAAAGGCGTAAGCGCGGCGGACGTCGCATCACAGTTTGGTCTCTGGCAGGACGAGACGTCAAGACTGCTCACCGGGATGGTCAAGGACGGGCTTCTGACCTCGGAGGGGCGGCGTCCCATACTCTACGCCCCGGCAACCGGGACGGGAAAGGCCACGCGCACGGCAGAGAGCACCATTCCGGAGCCTCCGTTTTCGAGCATGATCGGCTACAACGGAAGCCTTGAATATCAGATACAGGCTGCGAGCGCGGCTGTATCCTACCCGCCGAACGGAATACACACGCTCATCATCGGCAAGACGGGTGTCGGCAAATCTCTGCTGGCCGCGGAGATGGCACGTTACCTTGAACAGGTGCGCGGCTGCGCTCAGCCCTTTGTTACATTTAACTGTGCGGAATACGCGGACAATCCCCAGCTCCTGCTTGCACAGCTTTTCGGCTATGTGCGCGGGGCGTTTACCGGCGCGGAGAAGAACAAGCGCGGTCTTGTGGAGGAGGCGGACGGAGGGATACTCTTCCTTGATGAAATTCACCGACTTCCGCCCACCGGTCAGGAAATGCTCTTCACTCTAATCGACAACGGCAACTACCGCCGCCTCGGTGACAGTGAAACCCGTCACGCGAAGCTTATGATAATCGGCGCTACCACCGAGGATCCCTCGACCTATCTTCTCAGTACCTTCAAGCGCCGCATACCCGTTGTAATACAAATACCCGAGTTGCGCGAGCGCCCGATACACGAGCGTCTTGATCTGATCTCCCGCTTTTTCTACGAGGAATCCCACAAACTCGGTATGCCGATTTTTATTGCGCCGGCCGCGCTCAAGTTGCTCGTCTCTTTCCAGGGCAAAAACAATATCGGTGACCTTCGCAACGAAATTCGCGTTGCCTGCGCGCAGAGCCACTGGACGCAGGGTCAGCAGGAAGCGTCGGGTGCGCGTCTCGTCATAAATGACTATCACCTCTCGCGTAACCTGAGTATCCACTACAGCAACACTCCGCATATCGACTCGTTTTTCACCGCGGCAGGGCTTGAAAAGGGACTGACAATCACGCCCGATGCCCCCGTGACCTTCTCTCCGAGCTCCGTATCGGCACAGACCGAGGCGAGCCCCGACGCCGAGAACAGCTCCGGGGATCTGCGAAGCCGCTATCTCAAAAACTCCCCTACCCTCTCCGGTACTCCGCCACGTCTTGGTGCGATAGCATACGGAGCGATCTCTCCTGTCGTGTTGCAGGGAACGCATGAAATGCTGGAGCACGCCTCAAGGCAGTTCAGAAAAACCTATAACCAGGACAGTGTGTACTCCATCGCCTACTATCTCCAGCAGCTCATGTCCTACGCCAACGCCGAAAGAGTGGTGTTCACGCCGGGCAGCTTCGACATAACGGCCCAACTCAGCGAAGAAAAGGAATTTGTCAAGAAGATGCTCCCCCTCCTCAAAAGCTATATCGGCATCGAGCTTACCGAGGGAGAGATATACCTTCTGGCGTTGCTTTTATCGCGCACGGAGCAGACCGGCGTCACGGCGGAGGTCAATCTCGTCGTCTGCGGCTACGGCGGCACTGCCTCGGCAATGGCGTCGTTTGCCAATCAGATGCTCAACACCGATTTCATCAAGGCCGTGGATATTTACGGAAGTCTTGACCAGTCTGTGCTTCAAAAGCGTCTGCTCAGATCCGTCAGCGTGGACAAAGAAAAGAGCATCGTAATGTGCGGTATCGGTCTGTCCGGTGCGCTGAGGCGTATTCTCGGAAATAATAATCGGGAGCAGACCGTCATCCTGCCCATACTCGACCCGATGCTCGTGCTGGAGTGTGCGCGCATGATACTCATGACCAGCATCAGCCCCGAGGAGATAGCCGGGGAGCTCGTCCGCGAGTACACAAGCGTTCTTTTCTCCGAGCTTGACGCAAATAACACGGCCACGGCTGTAGCGGACGGCTCGGACACCTCAGGAGAAATGCGCGACGTGGTGATAACCTACTGCATAACCGGTGTCGGCAGTGCGCGAATGGTGCGTGAGATACTTTTGCGGGATCTGTCGGTATCAACATCCATAGACGTTCTGCCCCTCGGGATAAAGGACGACCTCAGTTCCCTCGCCCATCGGCTCGGCAAGCGGCTGAAGCTTATCATCGGAATAATAAATCCCGAGATACCGGGCGTGCCGTTCATAAGTCTTGAGCAATTCTGTTGCGCGGCAAACCCGCTGGATCTTCTGAGAAGCGCCGGAATAAGCCTCCCCGGGAATGAAAGCACCTCTGCTGACGATCTTGCGGATATGCCTCTTGAAAGACAGCTTCAGCTCATCCGTCAGAACCTCCACTACTTCGCTCCCTCCCTTGAACACGAGCTTGTGGAAAAGGGTGCCAAGCATATTATCGACCGTATTGCCTCAATGTATGTCTTTCGCCTGCCGGACAGCCTCGTGGTGCGCATTTACATTCACCTTGCCACCATGTTCGAGCGTATAAAAAGCGAAGAGCCTATCAGTATGCCGCTTGACGGCTATGACGCGCTTGAGAAAAATCATGAGCTGTTCGTGAAGATGAGGAGTATTCTCAACGCGGGCGGTGCATATCTCGGCCTTACCGTCACAGACGCGGAGGTGTACTACCTCTTGCTCACGCTCCCGGACATTGAGTGACCGAGTCGTAGCGTCAGTTTCGGAATGACCATAAATCAAAACGCGCGTGTTTCTGGTATAATGAAAGAAACGGGGGTGTATATATGGAACGATGGAGAAAAGACGCGCGGAGAGAGCCGGTCATAACGGATTTGGACGCCCTGGTGCCCAAAGATCACTTGCTTCGAAAGATTGAAAAAGTCATGGACTACGAATGGCTGTATGAGAGATTAGAGCCATATTATTGCCACGACAACGGACGCCCCGGCACAGATCCCGTTGTGCTGATCAAGATGGTGCTGATTCAGCACCTGTTCGGCATACCCTCACTGAGGCAAACGTATCAGCGGATCCAGGACACTCTTTCGTACCGCTGGTTCCTTGGCTACGGTCTGTTGGATGAAATTCCTCATTTTGCCACGGTGAGCTATGCATTTTGCAAGCGTTTCCCGGAGGAATTGACAGAGGAGATCTTTGAGCACATCCTCAACAAAGCACTGAACAATCGCATGGTAGACCCCGGCATCATTTTCATAGACGGCACGCATATCAAGGCAAGCGCAAACAAGAAGAAATTTCAATTAGTATAATAAATACGAAAAACGGAGCGTGGCAAGGAAATCCATGAGATGCGCAAAGAGACGATAGAGCGTGTCTTTGCGGATGCAAAAGAGAAACACGCAATGCGTTATACGCACCACCGAGGTCTGGCCGCAGTTACGAGATGGGGCAGGCTCAAATATGCTGCAATGAATCTAAAAAAGATGGCAATTTGGAGTTGGAATAACTCCTTTTTCTCCGCAATTTGGCTTGTATTTACGCCTGAATATGATTACACCCATGTTTTCGCTGTAAGCGTAAAACCTAAGAGCGGCTTGCGTAAAAGGCTGTGACATGAAACAATAGTCTCCGTACAGTAGCTGAGAGTCTACGCTAGAGGCATAGACTCTCAGCGAGAACGGAGGCTATTGTTATGAGAAGTGAGTTACAGGCGTTGAATGGGAACAGCAAGGTGTCCGAATGGGTTGCGCGG
>CAZPLL010000034.1:0-19456 GCA_964587485.1 uncultured Oscillospiraceae bacterium
TGCTGTTCCCATTCAACGCCTGTAACGCACTTCTCATAACAATAGCCTCCGTTCTAGCTGAGAGTCTATGCCTCTAGCGTAGACTCTCAGCTACTGTACGGAGACTATTGTTTCATGTCACAGCCTTTTACGCAAGCCGCTCTTAGGTTTTACGCTTACGATAATAGGCCTTGAGAAGTGCGGTCTGAGTTTTGCCGTCGGTGATCTCACCGCGCATTATTGACTCTACCAGCTCTTCAAGAGGAATAAGCTCCACGTTCAAAAACTCACCCTCGTCCAGTTTCTGCTCATGCTGCTGCAATCCCTCGGCAAGATACATGGTCAGTCGCTCGCTTGTATATGCGGCGGAGGGGTGATAATCACCCATATCCGTCCAGCGCTCGGCGGTAAGACCGGTCTCCTCCAAAAGCTCACGCTTCGCGGCGGCGAGTCTGTCCTCGTTTATACTGTCAAGCTTGCCGGCGGGGATCTCGCTTATCACGCTGTCAAGAGGATAACGAAACTGCCGCTCCATGTATACGCGCCCGTCATCCGTTACAGGCACGACGCACACGGCACCGCCGTGCAGTATATACTCCCGAGTGGAGAGCTTGCCATTCGGCAGACGGACGGTATCCTTACGAACATGAAGGATAAAACCGTCAAAAATGTTTTCACTGCTTATCTGTTCTTCTCTTAATTTTGCTTCGTCCATAAAAACCTCACTGCGGCGCAGGCCGCGTTATTTGTCGTGAGCGGCTTACTCCGCGTAGCCTGCCGGATTTTTCGACTGCCAGTTCCATGTGTCGCGGCACATTTCCTCAAGCCCGTATTCGGCGCGCCAGCCCAGAAGCTCTGCGCTTTTATCCGGAGAGGCATATACCGTCGCAAGGTCGCCCGGGCGACGCTCCGCAATAACATACGGGACGTTTACGCCGTTAACGCGCTCAAAGGTTTTGACCATCTCCAGCACACTGCATCCGTGGCCGGTGCCGAGGTTAAAGACGCTTTCGCCCTTGTGACCGAGCATATACTTTATCGCCGCGGCGTGCCCCCTTGCGAGATCGACCACATGGATATAATCGCGCACGCCGGTGCCGTCGGGAGTGTCGTAATCGTCGCCGTATACGGTGAGATGATCGCGGCGGCCGATCGCGACCTGAGAGATATAGGGAAGCAGGTTGTTGGGGATACCGCGCGGATCCTCTCCGATAAGACCGCTGGGGTGCGCCCCGATGGGGTTGAAGTAGCGCAGGAGGACCACCGACCAGTCGCGGTCGGCAAATGCCATGTCACGCATTATCTGCTCGGACATATACTTCGTCCAGCCGTAGGGGTTGGTACACATACCGGTGGGGGAGCTCTCCCTGAGCGGCATCTCGTCCCCACCGGTATAGACAGTTGCGGAGGAGGAGAACACTATGTTCTTAACGCCGTGATCGCGCATGGTCTCGCATAGCGTGACGGTGGAAAAAAGATTGTTGTCGTAGTATTCAAGCGGCATCGCGACCGACTCTCCGACGGCCTTGAGCCCCGCGAAGTGTATGGCACAGTCGATATCATGCTTTTCAAATATTCTGTCGAGCGCGGCTCTGTTGCGCACGTCCTCCCGGTAAAAGGCGAGGTGCTTCCCGGTTATCTGCTCCACACGTTCGAGTGATTTGGCGCTTGAATTGACGAGGTTATCAACAACTACCACATCCATGCCCAGCTCCAGAAGCTCAACACAGGTGTGACTGCCGATATATCCGGCTCCGCCGGTAACAAGAACTGTCATGATGAGCCTTCCTTTCAGTCAAGAAGAGCCTCGGGGTATATCCCCCTGCGGCGCATATCCTTTATCGCGTCAACGACACTCTGCATATCCTCGCGGTAGGTGATCCCATACCACGTCTCGTCGCAGTCGAGCACGCGCACGGTGCCGTGCTTTTCCTTAATTATGGAATTGGCGACATAGGGGAGAAAATACTCGCACTTGAGCGGGTTCACAGGTACGTTTTCATCGAGCCACGCGGGGAAGCGGCGTACAAGCTCGTCAAGCATGGACGCACCGAAGCCCCAACAGTTCATTGAAACCTGAGTGTCACCGGAGAGCGGAAAATAGTTCTCCCCGTCCTCGGTATAGGCGGCGTCGCTGCCGCGCTTTTCAATATGCGTGCGCTCCACCACGTCGGTGAGGAGGCCGCTTTCGGTATGGCAGATACCACGCGCGACATAGCCGTTCTCGGTGACGGTGTTGCGAAGAAGGTAGGCAACCATCGCGTGCTCATCGGCAGGTCTGTCCTGACTGAGAAAGTCATAGAGCGCGGTGAAGGCCGACGGGCCGTAGAAATCATCGGCGTTTATGACCGCAAATGGGCCGTCTATCACACCCGCACAGCAGGAGACCGCGTGCCCGGTGCCCCACGGCTTTACACGCCCCTCCGGGATGCTGTAGCCCCGGGGGAGATGATCAAGCTGTTGATAAACATATTTCACGTCGAAATACTTTTCCGCGCGCCGTCCGACGATGCGCTTGAAATCAGCCTCGATCTCGTGCTTGATGATGAATACAACCTTGCGAAAGCCCGCCCGGTATGCGTCGAACATCGAAAAGTCGATTATTGCGTGGCCTCCCTCGTCTACCGCGGTTATCTGCTTGAGTCCGCCGAAGCGACTGCCCATGCCCGCCGCGAGAATGACCAGTGTAGGTTCCTGCATGATACCTTACCTCTTTTGCTTTTATAATATGGCGCCGTCAGCCCGCCATCGCGGCTCGGCAGTAATAATTGAAGGTTCTCTCGCGCTGGAGGGTGGTGCTGTCCATGTGCCCGGGATAAACCTCAAAGTCTCCCTCGAGTGAGCAGAGCTTTCGCAGTGAGGCCATTTCCTTCTCACTGTCCCCGCCGGGAAGATCGACACGTCCACAGCTCCCGCGAAAGAGCGTGTCGCCGGTGAAAAGCGCATCCTCACAGCGTATCGTCACGCCACCGGGGGTGTGGCCGGGGGTCGCGATTATCTCAAAACGCAACCCCGCTTCGTCGATGATATCGCCGTCATCGTAGTCTATACCGCCCTCGGGCAACGCGAAGCCGAACGGCATCTTCTTCTGAGTGCGAACGTCGTCGCGGGTGTTCATGTACACGGTCGCGCCCGTTTCCTCCATGACGCTTTCAACGGCGCCCGTGTGGTCAAAATGCCCGTGGGTGAGCATTATCGCCTTGCATATGAGCTTGTTGTCCTCAAGGTATTCAAGTATGGTGTTGCTCTCATCGCCGGGGTCGATGACGACACATTCGAGAGTGTTCTCGTTGGTGACAACATAACAGTTCGTCTCCAACTGCCCGACGGGGATGGTTTTAATAAGCATATATCAAAGCTCCTCCGTGTCAAGAATTATCGTAATTGGGCCGTCATTCTGGGAAAAGACCTGCATTTCCGCGGCAAAGACCCCTGTCTCTACCCGAAAGCCGCGCTCTCTGCACAGGCTGACGACCTTTTCATACAGCGGGATTGCCGTCTCCGGTCGTGCGGCCTTTGAAAAGCCGGGGCGCCGGGATTTGCAGTCGGCAAAAAGGGTGAACTGGCTGACTATAAGCAATTCCGCACCGGCGTCGGCGGGGCTTATGTTCATCTTTCCGTTTTCATCGTCGAAAACTCTCAGACCGCATATCCTGTCGGCAATCTTTGCGGCCTCGGCCTCGCCGTCGGACTGATGCACGCCGAGCAGGACGAGGAAGCCCTTGCCGATACTGCCGTTTACTCTGCCGTCTATTTCGACGGAGGCGGATTTTACACGCGTGACTACTGCTCTCATTTTTTCTCCTTGATGTTATCCGCCGTTCCTCTTGACGTCGGTGACGCCCGGGATGGATGCGAGGCGGTTCATTATATATTTGAGGTCGCCGCTGTTCTTGACCTCGATCGTGACGGAGGTCAGCGCGAGCCCCGCGCCGACGTTTCTGGCCGACAGTGTGCGTACCTTGGCGTTGATGGAGTTTAACACGGTGGCGATATCCATGACAAGACCGCTTCTGTCGCGCGAGGAAATTACGACCGTCGTCAGATAGCTGTCGGTTATCTGTCCTGCCCACGACACGTTTATCCAGCGCCCCTCATCGTCGCCCGTCCTGCGGCGGTAGTTCGCGCAGTCGGTGCGGTGGACGGATACGCCCTGCCCACGGGTGATGAAGCCGACGATATCATCTCCCGGCACGGGAGTACAACAGCGGGAGAAGCGCACAAGACAGTTGTCAAGCCCCTCGACGAGTATGCCGTGTATGGCCTTTGTATTGCGCTGAGCCTGCTGCTCGCGCCGCTCGGCCGCTTCGTTTATCTTGTCGAGCGCGGTGCGCTTGTCGGGCTTCTGACTGCGGATGATCTCGTCACGCAGCCTGTTCGCGACTCTCGTCGCCGTGACTCCGCCGTAGCCTATCGCCGCGTACAGATCATCCATGGAGGAGAGGGAAAGCTTTGTGAGAATGGAGGAGTTGATCTCGCTGTCCTGCACGTCGGCAAGGGTGAGCTCGTTGTGCCTGAGCTCGCTTTCCAGCATTTCGCGGCCGCGTATGATGTTCTCCTCGCGGCGCTCCTTCTTGAACCATTGCTTGATTTTTGTGCGGGCCGAGCCGCTTTTCGCGACGTTCAGCCAGTCGCGGCTGGGACCGGGCGCGGATTTGGAGGTGCGTATTTCAACGATGTCTCCGTTTTGCAGAACGTAGTCATAGGTCACTATGCGCCCGTTCACGCTGGCGCCTATCATGTGATTGCCGACGTCCGAGTGTATGGAATAGGCAAAGTCGATCGGTGTTGCGCCGGCGGGAAGATTTATCACGTCGCCCTTGGGTGAAAAGACGAAAACATCGTCGGCGAACATATCTATCTTCAGGTTGTGGAAAAAGTCCTGCGCGTCGGATTCCTGCTGACTTTCAAGGAGGCGGCGGACCCACGCGAACTTGTCCTCATCCCCCTCACGCACCGCAACGGAGCCGTCACCCATCTTGTACTTCCAGTGGGCGGCGATACCGTACTCCGCGGTGTGATGCATATCCCATGTGCGTATCTGCACCTCGAAGGGTATACCCTCCGAGCCGATGACAGTGGTGTGGACGCTCTGGTACATATTGGGCTTGGGCGTCGAGATGTAGTCCTTGAATCTGCCGGGGACGGGCTTGTACATATCGTGGATAACGCCCAGCACATTGTAGCAGTCGGGTATGGTATCGACGATAACGCGGAACGCGCACAGATCGAAGATGCCGTTTATGCCCAACTTCTGCGCATACATCTTGCGGTATATGCTGTATACATGCTTTATGCGGCAAAAAACGGTGGCGTGTATGCCCTCCTCGACAAGACGCGCCTCTATCATTTCCTTCATGGAGGACATGAAAGCCTCCAACTCTGGCATACGGGCCTGAAGCGTGGCGGTTATCTCCCTGTAGCCTGCGGGGTCAAGGTATTGCAGGGACAGATCCTCCAGCTCCCACTTGGCCTTCTGCATACCCAGACGGTGGGCGAGGGGAGCGTATATCTCCATGGTCTCAAGCGACTTGAAGCGCTGCTTTTCGGGGCTCTGGTAGACCATGGTGCGCATATTGTGCAGTCTGTCAGCGATTTTGATGAGAATAACGCGGATGTCCTTGGCCATGGCCATGAGCATTTTACGCAGATTCTCCATCTGCTCGTCTTCCTTGCTGGTGTACTGCACGCGGGTAAGCTTCGTTACGCCCTCCACAATATCGGCAACGCTCATGCCGAACTGCTTTGAAATGTCCGCGTGGGTGAGGTTTGTGTCCTCGATCACGTCGTGAAGGAGCGCCGCGATTATCGAGTCCTCGTCCAGCCCCATCTCAAAGGAAATGTCAGCCGCGGATACACAGTGCGTAACATAGGGCGAGCTGTCCCGACGGAGCTGACCGGAGTGAGCCATCTTCGCCATTTCATAGGCGGCGCGTACTCTGCCCAGGTCAAAGCTGTGACCGCTCTGCCGGAGCTTATCCTCCAGCTCACCGTACATTTCATCCGGATCAGAAAGCGTGGTATTCACTTTTTGCTCATTCTCGTCCATAACGCACCTCAATGCCGATATGACCGCAGAGAGCGGAGTATCGACGTGGATTCAAGATCTGCCTTGCCGTTTATCTCGGCACAGCGCGCGCCGTAAACGGTGCCGTCGTCCGAGCGGAGAAGTCCCGCCTCCAGCAGTACAGTCAGACACAGACAGTAGCGCTCGGCCTCAAATCCCGGGGGACATGAGGCGATAACGGCCTGCGCGTCCTGCGGCACCCGGAAGCCTCCGCGACAGATGCTTCGCCAGAGGTATACAAAGTCCTTTCTGTCGGGACAGTAGGGCGCGGCGGCCCAGTAAGCATTGCTGTCGCCTTCAAGTATTGCTCTGCACAGCCCGGTACAGTCGTGTCGGCGCAGAGCGGAGACAAGGAGCTGAACGCTGACAGCTCCGTTATATTCGTTTATCTGCGGAGTAAACGCGATATCCACGCAGTTCCCGGCGTGAACACCGAGAGATTCCGCGGTATGCCCGAAGAATATTCCCTCAAAGGAGGCACCCCGGTATTTCACACGGATACGCAGGTGACGCCCCTTGCCCACGGCGGTCGCCGAGCAGAGCTCCGCGCCGCTTATGCACATTACGGGTCTGGGGTTCGCGTTGCCGTAAGGCTCGAGGAGGTCAAGGGAGCGGACGTTCTCAAAGCTCAGGAGCGACGGCGCGGTTATGAGCATATCGCATTGAACCTCGGGCTGAGGCTCCGGACAGTTTTTCAGATAATACTCTGTGAGCGCCGCACGAAAATCGTCAAGCTTGTCGCGCCGTATGTTCAATCCGGCGGCCAGCGCGTGCCCGCCGAAGCCCACCAGATGCTCGGAACAGGCGGAGAGCGCTTCAAAGAGATTGAACCCGCCGCAGCTTCGGCACGAGCCCTTGCCGATCTCACCGTTTATGCAGATCATTATCGCGGGCAACGAATACTGCTCGGCAAGACGGGAGGCGGCAATGCCTATAACTCCCTGATGCCACGAGTCGCTTGCCAGCACGATGGGACCCACGGGCACGCTCCCGGCGATGAGGCGGTTCGCGTCCTTCCAGATATCCGTTTCGATCTCCTGCCGCCTGCGGTTCAATTCGCAGAGCTCGTGGGCAAGACGCGAGGCGGTACGGCTGTCCTTTGTCATGATAAGCTCGGCGGCCTGCACAGCCTTGCCGAGCCTGCCGGCGGCATTGAGACGCGGAGCGAGACTGTAGCCTATGGTCGAGGCGGTGAGATGCTCCGGGTCTACCGAGGATTCACGAAGCATTGCGGCGATGCCGGGTCTCGGAGCCTCGGCGAGCATACGCAGCCCCTCACGCACAAGATAGCGGTTTTCATCCACCAGCGGCATAACGTCCGCCACCGTGCCGATGGCAACGAGATCCGCGTAACGGCGCAACGGCTCATCGGAGCTACCTTCGCAGGCGCAGACGAGCTTCAGCGCCACGCCCACTCCGGCCATGTCCTTGTTGGGGTATGAGTCGCCGTCCTGCTTGCAGTCAACAACGGCCACAGCATCCGGAACGGAGTCATCCCTGCACTCGTGATGGTCAGTTATCACCATGTCGATGCCGAGGCTCCTTGCGTATTCGACTTCCGCGGCCGCGGTAATACCGCAGTCCACCGTGATGATGAGGCTTACCCCCGTGCCACCGAGCGTATCGATGGCTGAGATGTTCAGCCCGTAGCCCTCCTCATTCCTGTCGGGTATATACGGGATACATTCAAGTCCGCGTGACATAAGATAATCCGTCAAAAGGCAGGTGGAGGTTATACCGTCAACGTCATAGTCACCGTATACGGCGACCTTTTCCCCGTTCCCGACGGCTTCGAGCACGCGACGGCGCGCCTTGTCCATGCCCTTTATCAGCATCGGGTCATGGAGACAATCGGGACTGCCGTGTATGAGCCTGTCGGCCTCCCCGACGGAGCTTATCCCGCGCAGGGCAAGAACGGCGGAGAGCAGGGGAGAGTAACCGGCGTCTAAAAGCTCTTTTGGCACATCCGGGCGGGAATATGGTATTTTCCAGTCCTTACATTTCATTCTCTCATTCTGCTTTTCTATTTAATTTAATGACTTATAATATCAGATTTGCGAGTAGAATTCAATAGCGGACGGGTCATTTCGCGTAATCTTCCAGCTTTTTTACACTGCCTCGGAGCGTCTGCGGTGCTTCCGCCGCGTCCACGGCCTCCGACGGAGATGAGCACACGGAAATAAGCTCCATGCATTTTTCGCTCATGAAGCCGTCCTTTGCGCACCTTTCGAGCATGGACATGAGCGGCTCATAGCAGGATAGCGTGTTGAGGAGCACCATGGGCTTTGTGTGCAGACCGAGCTGCTTCGCGGTGAGCATTTCAAAAAACTCCTCGTATGTGCCGATGCCTCCGGGCATGGTGATTATTGCGTCGGAGCGCTCATCCATTATGGCCTTGCGCTCGCGCATGGTGTCGGTGTAGATAAATTCGGTGCAGGTTTTCAGCAGTATTCCCGGTTCGTCAAAGAAGCGCGGCGCGACGCCGATGATCCTGCCGCTGTGCTCTGCCGCGCCCTCGGCACAGGCACCCATCAGACCGCGCGCACCGCCGCCGAAAACCAGCGTGTGTCCGCGCCGTGCGATCTCACGCCCGAGCTCACGCGCCGCGTCGAAGTATTCCGCCGCGAGCCGTGTACCCGAAGCGCCGTAAACACAAATATTCATCCTGTTGACCTCCGTTATTTGACGATATTTTTTGATGATAGTATATCACCATATCCCACACTTGAAAAGACGGAGAAAAAAGAGTAAACTAAAAATGTTATACATTGTGAAAGAGGCAGTCAATGAAGAGAGTATTCGGTTTTATTATACTTGTTGCCTGTACGTTTGTGCTCTGCGGCTGTGGCGCGGAGACGGAAACGGCAGCGTCGGACGGCTTGAACATCGTCACCACTGTTTTCCCCGCATACGATTTTGCCCGCAGTGTCGCGGGAGAGGGGGCAAACGTAACACTGCTCGTCCCTCCGGGCGCGGAGTCGCACAGCTTTGAGCCGAGCCCGCAGGACATACTCCGCATCAATTCCTGCGATCTTCTGATCTGTAACGGCGGTGAGTCGGAGGCGTGGCTGGAGACTATCGCCGACGGGCTTGACACCGAAGTGCGCATACTCTCAATGCTCGAGTGCGTCGACGCGCTCGAGGAGGAGATAAAGGACGGTATGCAGCACAGAGAGCATACCCATGACGAGCATGATGAGCATGACGGACACGGCGAACACGAGGAGGTCGAATATGACGAGCACGTCTGGACCTCTCCGGTAAACGCCGTGAGAATATGCCGCGCCATATGTGCGGAGCTGTGCGCCGCCGACCCGGATAATGCCGCAGTCTATATCGAAAATACGGGCGCGTACTGCACAGAGCTCTCGGGGCTGGACGAGGCCTTCCGCAAGCTGTGCGAAAACGCGAACAGGCATACCCTTATATTTGCCGATCGTTTTCCGGTCAGGTACTTTGTCGAGGAGTACGGCCTTGATTACTACGCGGCCTTCCCCGGCTGTGCCGATGACGCAGAGCCGTCGGCAAGAACCGTGGCCTTCCTTATCGACAGGGTGAGGGAGGATGACATTCCCGCGGTGCTGTACATCGAGTTTTCAAATCAGAAAATGGCGGATGTTATATGCGAGGAGACGGGCTGTGAAAAGCTTCTCTTCCACTCCTGTCATAACGTCGGCGCGGACGAGCTTGCCGATGGGGTAACATATCTTGAACTCATGCGCGGCAACATCGAGACTTTGAAGGAGGCACTCGGCTGAATGGCAATACTCAAATGTGAAAACGCAAGCTTTGCCTACGACGGCAGAACTGTGCTTGAAAACGTCAGCTTTTCTCTGAACGCGGGGGATTATCTCTGCATCGTGGGCGAGAACGGCAGCGGCAAATCAACGCTTATCAAGGGACTTCTCGGCCTCAAGGCGCCGGAGAGCGGGAGCGTGAACTACCCTGACGGCCTCAGCTCCACCGAGATAGGCTATCTGCCACAGCAGACGGCGGCACAGCGCGACTTCCCCGCAAGCGTGAACGAGGTCGTGCTCTCCGGCTGTCTCAACCGTCTCGGCGGCCGCTTCCACTATGGCCGCGAGGAGCGGGAACGCGCGGAGAAGAACATGGAGCGCATGGGCATAGAGGAGCTGAAAAACGCAAGCTATCAGGAGCTTTCGGGAGGACAACAGCAACGGGTGCTGCTTGCCCGCGCTCTGTGCGCCACGAAGAAGCTTCTGCTCCTTGACGAGCCTGTAACGGGGCTTGACCCCATCGCCACGGGCGAGATGTATAATCTCATCAAGCTTGTGAACCTCTGCGACGGGATCTCCGTCATCATGGTCTCTCACGACATACACGAGGCTGTGCGCTACGCGACCCATATTCTGCATCTCGGGCATAAGCAGCTTTTCTTCGGCACCTCTGCCGAATACAGGGAGAGCGACCTTGCCCGCCGTTTTCTCGGAGGTGGACGCATATGACGGAGCTTCTTAATATGTTTTCATATCATTTTATGCAGCGCGCGCTCATCGTCGGTGTGCTGGTGAGCCTGTGCGCCGCGGTGCTGGGAGTGTCGCTGGTGCTCAAGCGTTATTCGATGATCGGCGACGGACTTTCCCATGTTGGCTTCGGAGCTCTCGCCGTGGCGTCCGCGTTCAACCTTGCGCCACTGGCGGTCGCTGTGCCGGTCGTAATGGCAGCGGCTGTACTGCTCCTGCGCCTGAGCCGCGACGGGAAGATAAAGGGCGACGCCGCCATTGCCATGATATCCAGCTCATCCCTTGCCATAGGAGTTATAACCGTATCCCTGACCACCGGCATGAATACCGAGGTGTCAAGCTATATGTTCGGCAGTGTGCTTTCACTCAGCGGGAGCGACGCGGTGCTTTCGGTAATACTGTCCGTCGCGGTGCTGGTGCTGTTCGTACTGCTGTATCCGCGCCTCTTTGCTGTCACCTTTGACGAGACCTTCGCCCGCGCCACAGGCACAAAAACCGATGTCTATAATACGCTCCTTGCGATGCTCACCGCCGTGACGGTGGTGCTCGGTATGCGTATGATGGGCGCACTGCTTATTTCGAGCCTTATCATTTTCCCCGCGCTCTCCGCGATGAGAGTGTGCAAAAGCTTCAAGCAGGTCATTATCTGCGCGGCGGTGATTTCGATCCTCTGCTTTGTTCTGGGGCTGGCCGCGTCCTATCTCCTCGAAACGCCCACCGGCGCAAGCGTGGTCATTGCCGACCTTGCCGCCTTTGCACTCTGCTCACTGATCGGGAAAAAATGACGCCCTCACCGCAAATTATAAACCAATCGGCAGGTATTCCGGTGCCTGCCGAATTTTTGCGAATTAATATGAATGTAACATTTTACATCTTGTAAGACCGAGCCGACTATGGTAAAATAACCCGGTATGTTGGCTTATTATGCCCACAGAGATCATTCTTTTTATATCCACAGGTGATAAAGTGAGTGCAAAAAAAATTGACAATGAAAATAGAGCGCGCGGCTACACGGACGCCGAGGCCGAGCGTGTAAAACGCGAAAGGAAAAGACGGGCAAAAAAGCGAAGCCGCATAATAAACCGCATCTTCGGCTTCGTCCTGACGACGGGGATACTTTTCGGGGTGTGCGGTCTTGCGCTTGAGTACGTCCTGATAAAGGGACCTTCCCCCTCACTGCGCGATACCTTTGCCATGACCATGGCAGAGACGAGACGCTTTACCTTCATCCCCTATATATTTATGACACGCGAGGAGGGCGACAGCTACCTCGACCGCAGAACCGAGGTAAACGGCGACGTTACGACCGATACCTCCCTCATCCAGATCGGCGCGACCGCTACCGTCGGCACGGAGGTCACCAACGAGGCGCAGGATATGCGCTTTATTGATGAGGACGGCGACGGACTCATAATAAACGAGGTAAAGGGCAGCGGCTATTCGGGCTACATGATGGTCGTGCTCGACCCGACGAGGATCTATCTGGGTACGCCGCTCGAAGACCCTGACAATGCGTTCGGCAGTTATGGGCTCCAGCTTGACGTAATGTGCGAGAAGTATGGTGCTGTTGCCGGCATAAACGGCGGCGGTTACTCGGACGTTGGCGGCAGTGGAAGCGGCGGCTGGCCGCAGGGCATAACCGTTATTCAGGGATGTCACTATAACTATTCCACCGGGCGTGACCGTTTTGCGGGCTTTGACGCGGATGGTATACTCCATGTGGGGTATTTTGACTCGGAGGACGTTATAGCCGCAGAAATTCAGAACGGTGTCAGCTTCGGCCCGCTCCTCATCGTCAACGGTGATGTTATGTACGATGAGATCGCCGTCAGCGGGGTCAACCCACGCACCGCCATCGGTCAGCGCGCCGACGGTGCGGTTCTCATGCTTGTCATTGACGGACGTCAGACTCACAGCGTGGGCGCGACCTATAGCGATTTGGTTGACATAATGCTTGACTACGGCGCTGTAAACGCCTGTAGTATGGACGGCGGCTCGTCCACCAGTATGTGGTATCAGGGCGACTATGTGAATAAATGCTCCTCTCAGGACGGCAGATCACGCCTTTTGCCCGATGTGTGGCTTGTCAGATAAGGAGTGTGAGCAATGGCTAAAAAGAAAAGAAGATCCTACGGCTATGCCATATTCCTGACGGTATACGTTGTTGCGGTGCTGGCCGCGGCTTATTTCGTGCTTTCAAAGGTCTGGACACTGGCGGAGGAATACGAGAACTCCCGCCCCGGGCCGGTCATAGAGGAATATGTGGACAAGCTGAGCGCCAATCTCGAAGAATCACTTGCGGAAACAATATCCTCCATGGAGCATCCCATGCAGACGGACGAGGAGTGCATCGCCGTGGCAAAGGAAATGCTCGCCTCGGGCATCACCTATAAACGGCAGGGGAGCGCGGACAACGGACGCAGTGTTACCTACAGTCTCAACTGCAAAAGCGGTACCTTCGGCAAGGTCGAGATGCACAGGGACACATCAAAGCTGCCCGAGGATCTCGTCACATTTGATAAGCTTGCGTGGTTCACCGAGGAGGAGCTTACCCCGTGGACTATGGGGGAGGCAGAATTCTTTTTCGAGGGGCTGTATTCATCCGTTCAGATCACTGTGCCTGAGACCTACCCCGTGGAGATAAACGGTCACCGCCTCGGCCCCGAGTATATCATCGAGGATGACATTCACTACAATGTCCTTGAGGACTATTACGCCGATTACTCCGGCCTGCCGGTGAAGGTGACGTATTACTTTGATAAGTTCATCGGCAATATGGAGCCCGTCATTTACGACGACGAGGGAAACGTCACATCCATCGACAGTGAGCTTGACGACTCACAGTTTATCAAGCCCTGCACCGACACGGAGATCACCAGACTCAGCAGCTTCTGCGAGAAGTTCCTGACGCAGTATGTAGCCTACACCAGCGGAAAATATAAGAATCAGACCGAGTACGGCTACGGTAAGCTCAAGCCGTATATAAAGACCGGGAGCGATATCGACAGCCGTATGATAAATGCGCAGGACGGCATTAGTTACGCACATTCGCCCGGGACGCTTCTCTCCGCGTGGCTCAACAACGCCACCCGCCTTACCGACGGAGTGTATCTGTGCGAGGTCGGCTACACGGCCGGCGCCGATACCCCCAGAGGCTATGAGGAATCTACGGTCGAATTCAAAATCATCATCGAGGAGAATAACGGAGATCTGAGAGTTGTCAAAGAGGACAGATAAAGGAAACGATTATGGAAGAATCCGTTGAAATCACAAAACAGAAAAGAAAGCGCAGACCGAGCCTCGGAAAGAGACTGTTGCGCTTTGTCCGGCGCCTGCTCTGCGTCGTGCTCGTCACGCTGGTACTGCTCGTGGGGACGCTTTACGGTGTCATGTACATCCTCGCGAAGGGACCCTCGGAGACGGCGCGTGACCTGTTCGTTATGTCCGTGAGAGAGACGAGCGCCATAGGCTTTCTTGCGAACCTGTACTTTACCGATGAGGAAATAGCCGAGATCGAAAATGGCAAGGCGCCCGAGGCATATGCCGAGACGGACACCTCCCTCATTACCATTTCCCAGCCGGAGCAGAGCGCGGACGGGCCTGTTGCGGACGCATGGGGGCTCATCGACGAGGACGGTGACGGTATCATCATCGAGACCGTAAAGGGCGCCGGCTATACCGGCTATATGATGGTGGTGCTCGACCCATCACGCGTTATTATGGGCAGCGTTCCGGAGTCATACTATATCCGCGGCTACACCGTCGAGGAAATGGTGGAGCACTTTGACGCTGTCGCGGGCATAAACGCTGGCGGCTTCGTCGATCCCGACGGACAGGGCAACGGCAGTATTCCCGATACGCTCACCGTTGTGGACGGACAGATATATCTGGGTGGTATCGGCAACGGCTTTGTCGGCTTTGACAGCAACCACATAATGCACGTCGGCTGTAACAACGAGCAGGAGATACGCGACGCCGACATACAGTACGGTGTGTGCTTCGGCCCCGTGCTCATCCAGAACGGCGAGCCGTGCGAGCTGGAGTATCACGGGGGGATAAATCCCCGCACCGCCATCGGGCAGCGCTCCGACGGGGCAGTGCTCATGCTGGTGATCGACGGGCGGCAGGTTTCCTCCATCGGCGCGACCTATGTGGACGTGACGGAGATAATGATGCGCTACGGCGCGGTGAACGCCTGCAATCTGGACGGCGGTTCATCGTCACTGATGTGGTTTGAGGACGGATATGTGAATAACTGCGCGTCCGTTATAGGCATCCGCCCCGTCCCCACCTCGTTCCTTGTACTGAAAGCGGAGGAGGGAGAAAACGGATAATGGCAAGCTCACAGAAAAAAAGAATGTCCGGCTTTGCGCGCGGCATGATACTGTATGTAGTGCTGTTCGTCATTGTCGCCGCGCTGGGACTGTCGTTCTTCTACAAATTCATTGATAACTATGAAAAGACCCGTCCGAACCGCGTCATGGAGAGCTTCCTCTCCTCGCTCGACGACGAGCAGATAGAGCGTATGTCCTCCGGCTTTGTTGCCGGGCTCAACGCCGAATTCTGCGATATCGACAGCGTAAAGGCGCTTGTTGCGGACAGGGCGGCAAATGCCTCCTTTGTCAAAAAGATGGCCGAGTGTACCGATACAAAGACGGTGTATGTCCTCAAAGACGAGGACGGCGAGTTCGGCAGGGTGGAGCTCACTCTCGGTGAAAACACCTTCCACGGCCTTCTTGCCAACTGGCAGCCCACGGCGGGGGAGCTCGATTTCTCCGACTGCCTGAGTGAGCTGGAGCTGACCGTGCCGAGCGGGTACAGTGTTGAGCTCAACGGCGTTTCCCTGAACAAAAGCTATGTAGCGGATGACAGCGTTGAATATGAGCTCCTTGAAGAGTTTTACGAGGACTTTGACCTGCCGCACATGGTGAAGTACCATGTTGACGGTCTTATCGGTGACCCCGAAGTGACCGTGAAGGACGAGGCGGGCAACACGCTCGACGAGACTCAGCTTACGGAGGATTATTATCTCGATAACTGTACCGACGCGGAAAAGACCCGTCTGGACGCGTTTATCGAGCCGTATATCAACGCCTATGTGACGTTTACCTCGGGCGCGAACCATATGGCGGGAGTGAATTATAATAATCTTGCCCCGATGATCGAGGCCGGCAGTGACCTGCAATTTCGTGTACAGCAGGCCATAGGCGCTATGGGCTTTGCAAGCTCCCGCGGCGATGAGATCAAGGCCATCACGGTCAACAAATACTGCGCGCTGGGCAACGGATATTATCTGTGCGACGTGACCTATGACGTGGCCACTATCGGACAGGACGGGCTTCACGAATACCCGAACTATTTGAAAATAATTATCAACGGGAGCGGTGACACACTCCTTGCGTCTGCAATGGCGAGCTATTGATTTTCGGAGGTAGAAAAGTGTCAGAATTTGATTGCCGTAATAGACTTGCGGTTATCCTGCCGTCTCTTGATCCCGACGCGAAGTTCAGCGCCGTGGTAAAGGGGCTCACGGACAGCGGTTTCCGCTATGTGATAATCGTGGACGACGGCAGCGACGAGGCTCATCAGCATTTCTTCACGGAGGCGGAGTCGTATCCGCAGTGTACGGTCCTCCACCACGGCGTGAACAGGGGCAAGGGCCGCGCACTGAAAACCGCGTTTGAATACATACTTGACAGACTTCCCGAGCTTGATGGCGTCATCACCATCGACGGGGACGGCCAGCATCTTTTAGAGGATATCATTCGCTGTGGAAACAGGATGCTTGAGTTGGACGACAGAGTCGTGCTCGGCTGCCGGGACTTTGACCAGCCTGGCATACCCCCGCGCAGTGTCGCGGGGAACAAGACCACGTCCAAATTCTTCAGGCTTCTCTTCAATATTACTCTCTCGGATACCCAGACCGGGCTACGTGCCATCCCCGCGCGCTATCTCCGTGACTTCTGCGCTGTGGACGGTGAGCGCTTTGAGTACGAGACGAATATGCTCCTCCAGATGAAGCGTATGGGCGTGGATTTTGTGGAACAACCCATCACCACCGTGTATGACCCGGAGGACTACAGCTCACATTATAACGCGATCAGGGATTCGTGGAGCATCATGAAGATAATGCTTCGCTTCCTTATGAAAAAGCAGTGACCGCGCCCCGGAGGATTACCGAATGAAGAAACTGGGGACCCTGACAAGGTTTGTCGCAAGCTCCTTCGGAGCCACATTGATAGACTTCGGACTGTTTACACTGCTCTTTCATTTCATGAAGGGACATTCGCCCGTATATGCTGAGGTCATATCCACCGTCGTGGCCAGAGTGTGTTCATCGCTGCTTAATTTCTATTTTAATCAGAGACTCGTTTTCAAGAATCCCGGAAGCATGAAGACCGCAATGCTTCGCTACTACTGCCTTGCCGTGCCGCAGATGTTGGCGTCGGCCGGACTTGTAACGCTCATTAACGAGCTCTTGCGCAATTCGGAGACTTTTATAACTACCGGCGTTAAGGGCATAGTTGATGTGACACTGTTCTTCATCAGCTACTTTATCCAGAAAAAGTGGGTATTCAAAACTTCCGGGGAATAAAAAACAGAAGAGCATCAGGCGTTCCCGTACCGTGCGGGAACGCCTGATGAGACTGTCAAAAAACTATAAACAAACCCTACGCGATAGAGTAGCGGGGGAGCGCGAGGGGGCAAGACCCGCCTCGCGATACAATAACCTGCCGTCAAAAGGCTTGATTTATCAAGACTTTTGAGCGAAGCAGCATTTTGAAATGTCAAAATGCGCGGCAGGAGAAGCGCAGTCAAAAAAGTTCAAAGGAACTTTTTTGACAAGCTGAGCAGGCGTTCCCGTACCGTGCGGGAACGCCTGCTTTTACATGATCTCCGTAAAGATTTGGCTAATTTTTTCGATGTTTGTTGACAAATAATTAGCGAAAAGCTATAATATAAAAAGCCTGTTAAGGTCAAAAAAATTTTAGGAGGACAATATGAAAAAGTTCCTTGCTCTCGCACTTGCACTCTGCATGATGTTCGCACTGTGCGCTTGCGGCCAGACTTCCACTCCCGCAGAGCAGCCTGCCGCTGATGATGCTTCTGCCGACGCAGAGACCCCCGCCGAGACTGCGGCATGGGCTCCCGACGGCCCCGTCACCATGATCGTTTCCTACAAGGCCGGCAACGGCACCGACGTTACTGCCCGTATCCTTGCTCAGTACGCTGAGAAGTACATCGGACAGACTATCGTCATCGAGAACGTTGACGGCGGCTCCGGTTCCATCGGTTGGTCCCAGCTTGCCGCTGCCGAAGCTGACGGCATGACCATCGGCTTCATGAACCTGCCCAACTTTAACAGTTCCATCGTTAAGGGTCTTGGCACCTACACCACTGCTGACTTCGCGGCTATCTGCAACCATGTCACCGAGACCTCTCTCGTCATCGTTCGTGCTGACGAGGATCGTTTCACCGACATTGACGGCCTTGTCGAGTACGCAAAGGCCAACAACACCGTCGCTTCCACCAATGGCGCACAGGCTTCCAACCACATCGGCGCACAGGCATTTGCCAACTCCGCCGGCTTCACCTACACCGACCTGCCCCAGGGCAACACCGCGGACGAACTGCTGAGCCTTCTCGGTGGTGAGGCTGACTGGTGCGTCGCTAAGGTCGCTGACATCGCCGGCCGTACCGACGTTAAGCCTCTTGCGGCATTCTCCGAAGAGCCTGTTCCCGAGTACCCCGACGTTCCCACCCTGGCCTCCAAGGGCTACTACGATCAGTGGCTGGGCTCCTCCCGCTGTGTCGTCGCTCCCGCCGGTGTCACCGATGAGATGATCGCCTTCTACGAGGCAGCCTTCAAGGCCACCATGGAAGATCCCGATTACCTCGCCGCGGCTTCCTCCTTCGCAACCGATTTCAAGGATGCCGCTACCACCGCAGCCCTCATCGAGCAGCAGCAGGCATTCACCGAAGGCCTTGCTACCGGATTCTGGTTCGAGTAATATTCAGTTTTCCAATCGCGACTGCGGGCGGGCTCCCTGCCCGCAGTCTTGAAATTTAATACGGGAGGAAAGACCACTGATGAAAATGAAAAAAACGGACGTGGGTGTCGTCATATTCATGTATCTGGTCTGCGCTCTGTTCCTCTATATGTCTCAGGATCTGAGCGATACCAGCAGGACCTACCCCATGTTCACAATCTGGCTTCTTTTTGGCCTTACTACTCTTTACCTTGTCACCATGTTCGTCAATGCCGGCAAATACGGTGTTGAGAGCGGCAAGGAGGAGCTGTTCAATGGCTTCAAGCCCGCACAGCTTCTTTTCTGCATCGGCATGACCGTGATCTATATGCTCATGGTCAAGTACATCGGATTCTTTGTTGGTACCATCGTGTTCATGTTCGCTGTACTTCTTTTCCTGCGCGTTCCCATCGTTGCGACCCTTATTTCCGTTGCTGTTATTAACCTGCTGGTATACTTCGCCTTTGTTAAGTTCCTCGGCGTTCGTCTGCCTTCGGGTCTGCTTTTCTGAGGAGGGGTGTAAATGAGTACTCTTGAAACCTTACAATACATGGCTGCCGGCTTCGGCAACGCCCTTTCTTTCATTAACATTCTCGCAATGCTCGGCGGTACCGCGCTCGGTATCGTTATCGGCTGTCTCCCCGGCCTTTCCGCCGCAATGGGCGTCGCGCTCATGCTGCCCCTGACCTTTACGATGCCTGCCGATACCGGCCTTATCGTTCTGGGTGCTATCTACTGCGGCGCTATCTTCGGCGGCTCCATCTCCGCCATCCTTATCCACACTCCCGGCACTCCCGCTTCTGCCGCCACCGCTATCGAGGGTTATCAGATGACCCTAAAGGGACAGGCGGGCAAGGCGCTTGCCACAGCGTGCTGGAGCTCCTTCTGGGGCGGCC
>CAZPLL010000035.1:0-19414 GCA_964587485.1 uncultured Oscillospiraceae bacterium
TGACTCTTGGCGGTCAGCATGATTATTCCCATTTTCGAGCCCGTGGCACGGATACGGCGGCAGACCTCAAAGCCGTCGATGTCCGGCAGCATGACGTCCAGCAACGCAAGACAGATGTCGGGATTTACCTTGAGCTTTTCAAGCGCCATCATTCCGTTTTCGGCCTCGATAGGCTCAAAGCCGCTGCGGCGCAGGTTGATGACGACAAAGCTGCGGATGTTGGCTTCATCCTCAAGAACGAGAATTTTCTTCATAATATGTTATCCCCCTTGTCAGAGTATAGAAAGCTACATGGATAATAAATTATAACACATCTCTGACAAAATTGATAGTCATTGTTGCAAAAAAATAAATATTTTTTGCAATGATTACAACCAAAAGACATGGCGGTGGCAAAACTGCGCGATTTGTGCGCGGAACGGCATAATTCGTGTTGTAAATAATATGGTTTGATGGTAAAATATTTCCAACCTGCACAAAAGGAGGGATGTACCGTGACAGACGGAGGAAAACGCTTTCACCTTATCGACGGAATACGCGGAGTCACCGTTATCAGCATGGTGCTCTACCACTTCTTTTACGACTTTTTTGTGCTGTACGGCGGCAATTCGCGCTGGTATGCCGAGCCGACGGTGTATTTCTGGCAACAGACAATATGCTGGAGCTTTATAATAATATCCGGATTTGTCTGGCCGTGGGGGAAAAAGTACAGTCTGCGGCGCGGCATAGTGCTGAACCTGCTGGGGCTGGGGATAACCGTCGTAACACACCTCTTCGCACCCGGGCAGACCGTGTGGTTCGGGATACTGAACTTCCTCGGCTGTGCGGTACTGCTGATGTATCTTATCGAAAAGCCGGCGTGTCGTCTTTCACCGACAGCGGGGCTCGTGCTGTCCTTCGCGCTTTTTCTCATAACAAGACACATAAACGAGGGCTTCATAGGCTTCGACGGACTGTTGAAAATCGACCTCCCCGCGTCGCTCTACGAGGCAAGGCTGCTTACGCCGTTCGGCTTTCCGTTCCCGGGCTTTCAGTCGGGCGATTTTTTCCCGATGCTGCCGTGGTTCCTGCTCTATCTCAGCGGCTATTATCTCGGGCGGATTTTTGAACGGTGCAGGGAGCTGCACGGCGCGGCGAGGGTCAACATACCCGTGCTCTCGTACATCGGGCGGAGAACGCTCTGGGTATATCTTATTCACCAGCCGCTCTGTGTGCTCGCCTGCTGTGTCATACTCGGCCGTCCGCTCTTTTGAAAATCAATTACGACAGCCCCTGTTTCGTGAAAAAGACAGGGGCTGTCGTGCTGTGATGTTGTTATTCTTTCTTCGCGCCGACGCGCTGGACAAGGCCGATGATCTGCCCGGACAGTATAACGGTCAGCAGTGAATAGAAGATGCGGCGAAACGGTATATAGCTCAGAGAAAGGAGCAGTACGACAAGGTCGCTTGTCAGGTAGATCCACTGGATACCTATGCCCGTGATCCTTGAAAGGCTCATGGCGAGAGCGTCGTCACCGGTCGTAGCACCTCCCGCGCGGACACAGAAGCCTGCGCCGACACCGATGAATATTGCACCCAGTATTGCCGCGGCAAGAGGATAGAGCGCGATATCCGGGTACAGAGGCGGGAACAGCTCACATACCGCGTAGGCCGCGGAGAAGCCGCCTGTGGCCACCAGCGAGTAAACAACAAAGCTCTTTCCGAGCGTTTTCCAGCCGAGCGCATAGCACAGTGAGTTAAATACCGCGCCGGAGACAGCCGGAGACAGGCTGAACCAGTGATCCAGAAGCAGTGTAGCGCCCAGCACACCGCCCTCCGTGATGGCGGCGACTGCATGGATATTATACATACCGAAGGCCTGTAACGCGGCCGACAGAAGTGCTATGATACAGTTTTTCAGCTTGATGTTGCGCATGGGTGTACCTCGTTATCAGGTAATAATAAGAAAAAAAGAAGAGCCTTTCATACGGCGCCGCGGCGCAATATCAAAAGCTGTTCACAATGTCTCATGCACACATGGTAACACATACGGGTAATAAAAGCAAGCCCCCCGCGATGAACGTAAAGACCGTCCATCACGGGGGCGCATTTGCTATCAGAGGATATGTACGCTTTCGGGGTCAAAGGCGAGACGGCACTTGTCGCCGACTGCGTAAATGTGCTTGTTCTTGGGGTTCGAGTCGGTAAGCTTTACAACGGTGTCGCCCACGCGGACGTGGTAGTTCTGGTAGCTTCCCATGAAGCAGGAGAGAATGACCTCACAGGGGAGACCGCCTTCCTCCGCAAGAGCCGCGGCCTCGGGTCTGAGAACTATGGTGTATTCCCTGCCGACCTCCATGTTGGGTACTGCGGCGGCGTGGCAGATGTCGTTTGCCACACGGATGTGTGCTATGCCGTTTTCGAGCGCTTCAAGCCTGCCCTTGAGGAAGTTTGCCTCGCCGATGAAGTCCGCGACGAACTCGTTTACCGGGTGGTAGTATATCTCCTGAGGGGAGCCGATCTGCTCCACAACGCCAGAGCGCATGATGATGATCCTGTCGGAGAGCGCCATTGCCTCGCTCTGGTCATGGGTTACATAGACGGCGGTAATGCCGACCTCCTGCTGGATACGGCGTATCTCGGTGCGCATGGAAACTCTGAGCTTTGCGTCAAGGTTGGAGAGAGGCTCGTCAAAGAGCAGTACGCCCGGCTCGATGACCAGCGCACGGGCGAGCGCCACGCGCTGCTGCTGACCGCCGGAGAGCTGATTCGTCATGCGCCCCTCCATGCCGGAGAGCTCAACGAGGTCGAGTATCTTCATGACGCGCTCCTTTATCTCCTCCTTGGGGACATGGCGGAGCTTGAGACCGTAGGCCACGTTGTCAAACACGTTGTAGTGGGGGAGCAGAGCATAGCTCTGGAACACCATGGCGGTGTCGCGTTTGTTGGGGGTGAGAGCGTTTATCGGCTCGTCACCGAGGTAGATCTCGCCTTCGTCGGGGCTTTCAAAGCCCGCAATCATGCGCAGGGTGGTGGTTTTGCCGCAACCGGAGGGGCCGAGCAGAGTGACGAACTCTCCGGGCTCAATGCTCAGGCAGTTATCCTTGACCGCGTAGAAGTCCTTGCCGGTCTTGGGATCCTGATAGATTTTGGAAATGTGCTCGAGACGCACACCTTTTTTCGTTTTTTCCATGGCTTACTTGCCCTCCTTGATTTTTCTGCTGGTGCCGAAATACTTTGTCACAAGATCCATCAGAAGCACACTGCCGTAGGTTATGACGATGAGTATCGTGGCAAAGGCACAGGCCAGACTGAAGGAGCCCTTTTCGGCAAACTCGTTGATCTGCACGGTGATGAGCAGAAACTGCGGCGTCACCAGCAGGATAATGGCGGAGATCGCGGTGATACTGCGGACAAAGGCTGTGACAAGGCCGCTGAGGAACGAGTCCTTGATGAGCGGCAACGTCACTGTCATAAAGACGCGGAAGCTGTTCGCACCCATATCGTAGGCGGATTCCTCGATGGACTTGTCGATCTGCCTGAGCGCGGAGATACCGCTGCGCGTGCCGGTAGGCAGTGAACGTACAACAAACACGATGATGAGTATAAGCCCCGTCCCGTAAAGCCCCTGCATGATGCCTGTGTGGAACAGACCGCCGGAGAAGCCACGTATGTATCCGACGCCGAGAACGGTTCCGGGAACGGCCATCGCGAGCATGGATACGGCCTCGATAAATCCCTTTGCCTTGAATTTGCGCTTTACGACCAGATAGGAGATTATCATGCTCAGCAGTGCCGTGATGGGCGCGGAAATAAGACTGAGCACAAAGGAGTCGCGGAATGCCTGAAAGCCGTGGTAGCGGGTGAAAACAAGCTTGAACCACTTGCCCGTGAGCGGGAAGAACTTGAAGCCCCATGTGGGGAAGCAGGCGCCGATGGGGACGCAGAGATACATCATAATGACGAATATCGCGACCATGGCGCACAGCACGGTGAGAGGCACCTTTACACTGCGGTCGGTGATGAGCATACGGCCGCGGGAGGCCTTGCCGGTGAGAGTTGCCGCGGTCTTGCGCTCGAGATAATACTTCTGCACGGCGAACATCGCAAGCGTGATGCACAGCAGTACCACGGCCATGGCGGCAGCACCGGCCTTGTCATACGCGCCGGTTATCTGGAGATATATCGTCGTCGCAAGCGTATCATAGGAGCCGCCGATTATCATGGGGTTGGCGAAATCCGCGATGGACTCGATAAAAGTCACGAGGAACGCATTGCCGAGACCGGGCAGGAGCAGAGGGAGCGTCACGCTCGTAAAGACCTTCCAGCGGGAGGCACCCATGTCGCGCGCGGCTTCTTCAAGGGACGGGTCAATGTTCTTCAAAAGTCCCTTCAGCATCATATAGCACACCGGGAAGAACGTGAGTGTCTGCACCACCGTGATCCCCCAGAAGCCGTATACGCTGTTATCGTAGATCTTCAGCAGGAAGCGCGTTATGATACCGGCCTTGCCGAAGAGCATTATCATCGAAAGGCTCAGCACAAAGGGAGGCGAGACCACGGGCAGCATGGAGACGACCTTGAAAAGGCCGCCGACAAACTTGCCCATGCGCACATATACCTCCACATAGGCAAACAACAGTCCTACGAGAGTGGAGAGTATGCCGACCAGAAAGCCTACCTTCAGCGTATTCGTGATGGCGCGGGTAAAGGACGGGATGGCGAAAATGCGCTTGAACACGTCAAAGCCGAGCTTGCCGTCGCCGACAAAGCTGTCAACAAGAAGAATTGCCAAGGGGTAGAGAATGAAAAGCGTGAGGAATGTTATCAGCACGACGATGGTGGTAACGAGTATGGGATCGCCGAGAAGCTTTTTCCGATCCAATGTCGCGCTCTGGGTAGTTGCCATAGGCGGACTCCCTCCTGACATTTTAAGTATAGAGGACAAACAGAACGGCTGTCATTGCGAACCGACACGTCTATCATCCTGAAAGCCGGTTCGTGATGACAGCCGATCTATCTATAATAAATAAGGAACAAGGCGGCGGCTTTTGCCGCCGCCTTGAAAAGGGGTAATTACTCGGTCTTGAAGCGATCCGCACCGGTGTCTGCGCCGCCGGCGTTCAGAGCGGCCATGACCTCTTCGATGTAGGTGCCGATGTTGTTCTTTGCGTCCTCAAAGTCATACTCCATGACGTTGTCGGGATCCAGACCGAACTGCATGGCGACCTCGGGCTGAGTTGCGTTGTCGATGACCAGGAACTGGTAGGAGCCGTTGCTTGCACCCAGGTTCACGCACTCGGGGGACAGAGCGTACTCGATCCACAGCTTTGCTGCGTTGGTGTGGGTAGCGCCCTTGAACATGGCGGTTGCGCCGATCTCAAAGGAGGTGCCGCTGGAGGGGATGACCAACTCGACGTTGGTGTAGCCGTTATCGACGATCTGGGTAATGCCATCGTGCAGGAAGCCGATGCCGACGATGCACTCGCCGGTGCCGACGTTCTTGGACGGGCCGGAGCCGGACTTGGTGTAAACCTCAATGTTCTTGTCAAGGTCTACGAGGTACTGGATGCCCTCGTCGTGACCGTACTTCTGGATCATGGTGTTGATGACCAGCTTTGCGGTGCCGGCGGTGTTGTAGTTGGAGAGCCAGATAAGACCCTGATACTCGCTCTTGAGCAGGTCTGCCCAGTCAGCGGGAGCCTCGAGCCCCAGACGTGCAAGCTCGTCGGAGTTGACCATGAAGCCAAGAATCCCCTTGTAAATGCCGTACCACTTACCCTCGGAATCCTTGTACATATCGCTGAGCAGGTGAGAAGCGTTCTGCGCGTCGTAGGCCTCAAGCAGGTCTTCCTTTGCGAGAACATTGTAGGGGTCGGTCGTGCCGCCGAACCAGACGTCGGCAGAGGGGTTGCCCTTCTCTTCTTCGATCTTTGCCTGAACCTCACCGGTGGAGAGACGCTGGTAGTTCACCTTGATGCCGAACACTTCTTCAAAGTGCTCGCACGCGGCGGCCAGATACTCTTCCTCGCAGGAGCCGTAGACGGTCAGCTCACCCTCGGCCTGAGCCGCAGCGATGAGCTCGCCCATGCCCTCGAAGTAGGCGGGGTACTTGCTCTCGTCAACAGTTGCGCTGTCGGCGGGGGTTGCATCCTCGGCGGGTGCGGGTTCCTCGGCGGGAGTCGAGGACTGGCCGCAGGCGGTCAGGGAGAGAACCATGACCAGTGCCAGAAGCAGAGCCAGATACTTTTTCATTTTATTTCCTCCGTTCGTAATATTCCGATACAAAAGATCGGATTTGTAAAACTCATTATAAATATTCTTCCAACCGCTGTCAATACTTACATAAAAACATTTTTTATATTCTTAAAATTTGTACAATCTTGTTATGCTGTGCCGCACCGCGGCGAAGCGGGCAATTTCGCGGCGGATTTGCCGCAAAGATATCGACGAAAGAGCGCGACTGTGTTATAATGACACAAAAGACACAGGAGGGAGGCCGCACCTTGGATAACGGGAAAAAGCGCAATATCAGCGTCGGACTGCTCGCTCATGTCGATGCGGGAAAGACAACGCTCTCCGAGGCGATGCTTTACCTCTCCGGGCGGATAAAAAGGCTCGGCCGCGTCGATCATCGGGACAGCTTCCTTGATAATCACGAGCTTGAGCGCGCAAGGGGGATAACCATTTTCTCAAAGCAGGCGGTCATGGAGCTTGAGAGCAGTGTCGTTACGCTCCTTGATACTCCGGGGCACGCGGACTTCTCCGCCGAAACGGAGAGAACCATGCGGGTGCTCGACTGCGCCGTTCTCGTCATCAGCGGCACGGACGGCGTTCAGGCGCACACGGAGACGCTTTGGAAGCTTCTGGGGCGCTATGCTCTGCCCGTTTTCGTTTTTGTGTCCAAGATGGATCTTCCCGTGTGCGACGAGGAAAAGCTTATGGGGGAGCTGAGGGCGCGCTTCGGTGAGGGCTGTATAAACTTCACTCACAAACGCGCCGACTTCGGCGAGAGCCTTGCCATGTGCTCCGAGAGCGCCATGGAGGAGTATCTTGAGTACGGCAGTGTGAGCGAGGAGAAGCTTTCCGAGCTCATCGGAAACCGGGAGCTTTTTCCGTGCTTTTTCGGCTCGGGACTCAGAACCGAGGGGGTAGATGAGCTGCTCCGCGCGATTGATACGCTTGCACCCTCGCCCCACTGCGGCGGGGAGCTCGGCGCAAAGGTGTATAAAATTACGCACGACCCGCAGGGGAACCGCCTTACCTGCGTGAGACTGACGGGCGGCACGCTGAGAGTTCGCGACGCGCTTAAATATACCGACGAGAACGGAAACGAACTCACGGAAAAGATAAATCAGATACGAATATATTCCGGTGCTAAATACGAGACTTCGGAGACGGTGACGGCGGGGCAGATATGCGCACTGTCGGGACTCACGGGGACATATCCGGGGCAGGGGCTTGGGGCGGAGTCGACCTCCGGTTCGCCGTTGATGGAGCCTGTGATGAGCTATAGCATCATCCTGCCCGAAGACGTAGATCCGCGTGTTATGCTCCCGAAGCTTCGGATGCTTGAGGAGGAGGACCCGCAGCTCCATGTATTCTGGAACGAGCGTGGCAGGGAGATAAGCGTCCGAATGATGGGCAGAGTGCAGGGGGAAGTATTCAAAAGCCTCGTCAGCGAGCGCTTTGACACGGATATTGAGCTCGGCACGGGACGCATAATGTACAGAGAGACCATAAAAAACAGGGTCGAGGGCGTCGGACACTATGAGCCTCTGCGCCACTATGCCGAGGTGCATCTTATTTTAGAGCCGCTTCCGCGCGGGAGCGGCGTGGTCATTGACACCGTATGCCCGGAGGACGAGCTTGACCGGAACTGGCAACGGCTCATCCTCACACACTTGCAGGAAAAATGTCACTCCGGCGTGCTCACCGGCTCGCCGGTCACGGATATAAAGCTCACCCTTGCCTCGGGCAGGGCTCACGTCAAGCACACCGAGGGCGGCGATTTTCGTCAGGCGACCTACCGCGCCGTGCGTCAGGGGCTCATGCAGGCCGAGAGCATACTGCTTGAGCCGTACTACAGCTTTTTTATCGAGGTACCGCCGGAGCAGATAGGCCGCGCGATAAGCGACGTGCGCGCCATGAACGGCACGTTTTCCGCACCGACGGACGTGAACGGCTTCATGCGTATCGAGGGTAGCGCGCCCGTGTCCGCCATGAACGGATATCTCAACGAGCTGACGGCTTATACACGCGGGCGCGGACGCTTCGGCTGTAGGGTCGAGGGATACAGACCCTGCCATGACGCTCAGACGGTGATAGAGGAGCTTGGCTATGACCCTGAGGCGGACGTTGACAACACCCCCGACTCGGTGTTCTGCGCGCACGGCGCGGGCTTTAGCGTCAAGTGGGATAAGGTGCCTGAGTATATGCACCTCGAAAGCTGTTTAAGGAGCGAGAGCTCTACCGCGATACCCGTGGCACGCCCGCGCAGTCTTGACATTGACGAGCGGGAGCTTGAGAGCATAATGGAGCGGGAGTTCGGCCCCATACGCCGCCGTAGCTATACCTCCGCCGTGAGGAACGAGGCTCCCGCCGCGGTGAACCTCATTTCAAATAAGAAGGAATATATAATAGTAGACGGCTATAACGTCATTTTCGCGTGGGACGAGCTGAGAGAGCTTGCGAAGGATAATCTGGAGCTTGCCCGCGCAAGGCTGATGGATATGCTCTCGAACTACTGCGGCTATACAAGAGCCGAGCTCGTCCTGGTGTTCGACGCATACCGCACTCCGGGCAACCCCGGGAAAAGGACGGACTACCACAATATCCACGTGGCTTATACGGCGGACGGTGAAACGGGAGATGCGTACATCGAGCGTATCGCCAATGACATCGGTAAAAACTACTCCGTCCGCGTAGTCACCAGCGACAATCTGATACGTCTGTCCGCTCTGCGCTCGGGGGTTCTGCGCACATCCTCCGGGGAGTTTCGCGGAGAGGTCGAGTGGGTGCTGGATCGCATAGACGACGTGCTGAAAAAAACCAACGAGGGTGCGCACACGGTGAAATTAAAAGATGGAAAACAATGAGCTTATTAAAAGAGCCGAGGATCTCGCGGCACGCTGTCGCAGAAGCGGCCGTCTCACGCAGACGAATTTCCTGACACCCGCCGAACGCTTTCAGATAGAAAGTCGGGAAAAGAGCCTTGACTGCACCGTGGTGTTCTCCGGTGGGAAGGAGGGGTGTGAGCGCACCGTTGCGTTCTTCCTCCCCGACTGGATGGAGCCGGAGAGCCTTGACATCTCGGAATATATAAAGGCCATCCGCGTCACCGCCTATTTCGGCACTCCCGGCCATCGGGACTACATGGGCGCCGTGCTGGGCATGGGCGTCGGGCGCGAGTGGGTCGGAGACATCCGCGTTGTCGGGGACGAGGCGTATATACTCTGTCTCCCCGGCGTGGAGCGCCATCTTGTGACCATCGACAAGGTGGGGCGTTGCGGGGTAAAGGCCGCGTCTGTCGAGCTTTCGGAGATACCGGAGCCCGTGCGCAGGGTAAAGAACGTCAGCTTCTCGGTGATGAGTATGCGGCTTGACGCGATAGTTGGCGGTATGTTTGACCTCTCGCGTACCGAGGCGGCGAAGCAGATCTCCTGCGGCAATGTGACCGTCAACTATTCCGTGACCGAAAGAACGGATCTCGCCGTGAAGCCCGGAGACGTTATCTCACTGCGCGGCTCGGGAAAGGGTACCGTTACGGATACTGGCGGCACGTCCAGAAAGGGACGACTGTTCGTCTATGCGGAAATTTATAAATAGGAAACATAATATAGTTAACATAACAGGAGGAAATACCATGAAAGCCTACGAAAGATTTCTTGACTATGTAAGGATCCACACCGCGAGCGCCGAGGACGTTGACGCGACCCCGACCACGGAGAGACAGTTTGACCTCTCGCGCTTCCTCGTTGACGAGCTTGAGCGCATAGGTCTTTCCAACGTTTATATGGACGGGCACGCCTATGTTTACGGCGAGCTTCCCGCCACGCTCGGACTTGAGGACAAACCCTGCATCGCCCTTATCGCGCACCTTGATACCATCCCGGATTTCAGCGGAGAGAACGTCAACCCGCAGGTGATTGAAAACTACGACGGCGGCGACGTTACACTCGGCGAGAGTGGCAGAGTCCTCAGCGTCGAAAAGCACCCCCACCTCCCCACGCTCAGGGGTCAGACCCTCATCACCACCGACGGCACCACCGTTCTGGGCGCGGACGATAAGGCCGGTATCGCGGAGATAGTCACCGCCTGCGAACGTCTTATAGGCGGTATGCTTCCCCACGGTCGCATAGTCGTCTGCTTCACGCCCGACGAGGAGGTCGGGCACGGCGCGGCGCTTCTGGATATTGCCCGCACAGGCGCGGACTTTGCATTCACGCTTGACGGCGGCGATGTTGAGGAACTCAATTACGAGACCTTTAACGCGGCAGGTGCGAGAGTGGATTTTAACGGCTTCAACATCCATCCGGGCAGTGCCAAGGATATGATGATAAACGCGAGCCTTGTCGCCATGGAGTTCAACTCGCTCCTGCCCGCGGGTGACGTCCCCTCAAAGACCGAAAATTACGAGGGCTTCTACCATTTGACCGACATGAACGGGAACATCGAAAAGGCGTCACTCAGCTATATTATCCGTGACCATGACAAGGCGGCGTTTGAATGTCGCAAGAACCTCATGCGTCATGCCGTAAAGGTCATAAACGAAAGGTACGGCGACGGTACGGCGAAGCTTACTATTCGCGAGCAGTACAGTAATATGGCACAGTACGTCATGATGCGGCCGGAGATAGTCGAGCTTGCCAAACGCGCCATCAAACGCGAGGGGCTTGAGCCCGTGACCGTCCCCATCCGCGGCGGTACCGACGGCGCACAGCTCTCTCAGCGCGGTCTGCTCTGCCCCAATCTGGGTACCGGCGGCTACTCCTGTCACGGCCCGTATGAGCATATTACGGCGGAGCGTATGGAAACAATGGTTAACATAATCCTGAACGTCGTGGACGAGAGCATCAGATAAGGAGTGCCGAAAATGACAGAAACCAAGCTGGGTGCGCGCAAATGGCTGACGCTTGTGCTGGTCGGGCTTTTCGGTCAGTTCGCGTGGACGATAGAGAATATGTACTTCAACGTCTTTCTCTATAATACGATCTCGACCGACCCGGATTATATCGCTAAGATGGTGGCATGGTCTGCTGTCGCGGCTACAGTGACCACGCTTTTCATGGGCGCTCTGTCCGACAGAGTGGGCAAGCGCAAGGTGTTCATCTGCGCGGGGTATATACTCTGGGGACTTTCAACGGCGGCCTTCGGCTACATCACAAAGGAAAATGCCGCAAGGCTCTTCCCGACCGCAAACGCGACTGCCGCCGCGGCGACCATGGTCGTTATTCTCGACTGCGTGATGACCTTTTTCGGCAGTACGGCAAACGACGGTGCGTTCAACGCCTATGTCACCGACGTTACCGACTCCACGAATCGCGGCAAGGCGGAAAGCGTGCTTGCGATACTGCCGCTTATATCCATGCTCATTATCTTCGGCCTTTTCGACGGGCTGACACAGCAGGGGAGATGGAGGGAGTTTTTCAACATCTTCGGCCTTGCCGTTACCGCCGTGGGGCTTGTCTCGCTGGTGCTGGTGAAGGACGAACCGGGGCTTGAACCGAGAAAGGACAGCTATTTCAAAAACATCCTCTACGGCCTGCGCCCCACCGTGATAAAAGAAAATCGCGAGCTGTATCTGTCCTTTGCGGCATTCTGTGTGTTTTCCGTGGCGGTGCAGGTATTCTTCCCGTACCTCATCATCTATATCCAGAACTATCTCGGAATAACCGACTATGCCATAGTTCTCGGTGTGGTGCTGATCCTCGCCTCCGTGGTAAGCGTGATTTCCGGGCGTTATATCGACCGGCTGGGCAAGCTGCGCTTTGTCGTTCCGGCAGTCGCCGTGATGCTTGTCGGCCTTGTCGGGATGTACTTTGTCCGCTCGCAACCCGGCGTGATGGTTGCGGGAACCGTTATGATGGGCGGATATATGATGGTCTCGGCGGCGCTGAGTGCCAATATCCGCGACTGGACGCCGGCGGGCAAGGTGGGGCATTTTCAGGGAATACGCATGATCTTCGCGGTCATGCTGCCTATGATAATCGGCCCCGCGATAGGTGCCGCCGTCATAAAGGGCGGGGAGAGCACCTATGTGGAGCTCGGGCAGGTAAAGACTGTTCCGACTCCGGGAATATATCTTGCCGCGGCGCTCGTTCTCGTGCTTGCGCTTGTTCCGATATTCGTGCTGAAAAAGGATAGTAAACATAATTGAGTTTACATAATGCACACGACACAAAACAGCGATCTCAAAGAAACGCCGTGCAGGAGAGGGTATTTATACTGACATAAAGCGGAGCGTATCTGTACCGATACGCTCCGTTAATTGCTTCGTTTGGCATTGGTGATTCGATTATTTTCCGACACAGAAGCGCCGGAAGATACGCTCGGTTACATCCTCGCGCACCGTTTTGCCGGTCAGCTCACCCAGAGCCGCCATTGCGCCCTCTGTCTCCGTCAGGACTATGTCGGGAGTCATTCCGGCATCCATGGCCTGCCGCGCCGCCTCCATATATTCGACTGCGCGGGATACCGCGTCCGCCTGCCGCGAATTGGTCAGTATCTCGCCCGCGGGAACAACGGGCAGAGGAAACTGGTCCGCCACAGCCTTTTCGAGAAGCTCCAGCCCCTCTCCCGTTATGGAGCTCAGGCACACCACCGGGAGCGACGTTTTTATAGCGGGCAGGGGAGAGGCAATGTCCAGCTTTGATACTACGACTATCGCCCTTGGCGCGGACTCTGCCGCGTGTATAATATCCATGTCACCGTCGGTCAGCTCGGCGCTGCCGTCAATTACCGCGATAACGAGCTCCGCGCTCTCCATTGCGCGTCGACTGCGCTCCACTCCGAGCCGTTCGACCGCGTCTGCCGTCTCGTGTATTCCGGCGGTATCGACGAGCCGGAGAGTCAGGCCGCCCAAGCGAAGCTTCTCCTCAATGGTGTCGCGTGTCGTCCCGGCAACGGAGGTGACGATCGCGCGCTCATATCCGACAAGCGCGTTGAGCAGTGAGCTTTTTCCCACGTTCGGCCTGCCGACTATCGCCGCCGGGATGCCGGAATTGAGAAGCCGTCCACGCTCAAATGTGGATAAAAGCCGCCGCAGCTCGGTGAGCGCGGAATCTATCGTCCCTACATAGCCCTGCAATGTGAACGCCTCAATATCCTCGTCCGGGTAATCAAGCACCGCGTGATAGTGGGAGCTTATGTCGGCAAGGCTCGAATATATTGCGTCGGTTTTGCCAGCGATGGCGCCCGAAAGCTGACCCGCCGCGTTCCTTGCGCTCTCGGCGGTTTCGGCGTCGATAAGATCTGCGACCGCTTCCGCGGCGGTAAGCTCCATCCGACCATTCAAGAAAGCTCTTTTGGTAAACTCTCCCGGTCCGGCCTGACGCGCACCCAGAGCAAACATCTCCTCGAGCGCGGCGCGAAGCACCACCGGCGAGCCGTGACATTGGAGCTCCGCCGTGTCCTCCCCGGTATAGCTGTTGGGAGCGCGGCTGACCGTACAGAGGCAAAGGTCAAGAATCTCTCCGTTCCTGTCGCGGAGAGCACCGTACACAAGAGTCCTGTCGGCGCGCTCGCTCATGCGCTTTCCCGCGTGCGGAGAAAAAAGCCTGTCCGCTATCGCTATGGCCTCGGGACCCGAGAGGCGTATTATTCCTATTGCCGCTACCTGCGCACCGGTGGCGATGGCGGCTATGGTATCTGACATTTATTGCTCACCTCGGCTCAGTCTATCAAGTATTGCCGGGAGCTCACCCGGAGCCGTGGCCGTGGCATCGGGAGATACTGCCGTTCCGAAGCCGTAGGCCGCGTGGATAAACGCACAGCCGGCCTGACGCGCACTCGTTTCATCAAGCGCCGTGTCACCGATGTACACCGGGGAACTCAGGCCGTCACGCTGTATAATGAGGCGGAGGTTCTCCGCCTTGCGGAGACCGGTGTGTCCCTCACATTCAAAACCGCTGAAAAGCTCTCCAAGGCCCGAGTACGTCAGAAAGCTCTCGATGTAGCCCTCCTGACAATTGCTGACGATGTAGAGCCGTGCGTTTTGGCTGAGAGCGCGGAGCATTTCACTCACGCCCGGATATATATCTCCGCCGTGGACGGAGGTGAACGCAGGCTCCTCCGCAAGGCAGACTCTGCACATCTCCTCACCCTCCGTGCCGAAGCGGGAAAACAGGCGTTCCGCGATCTCCTTTGTCGTGATGCCCATAATACCCGCAACGTCCGCGGGAGTGGGCCACCATGACGCATTATAGCGCTCTCTGAGCGTGTTTCCCCAGCTCTCCGCGACGGTACGGCAGGAATCCCACAGCGTTCCGTCAAGATCAAATATTATTCCGTCGAATCTCATAGCGTCTCCAAAAATAAAAGGGCTGCCTCATCAACGATACAGCCCTTTTGAAAATCAAGTGGTCAATTGTTCCTTTCGGCTCTGGCGGCCTTTGCGGCCTTCTCGTCCATGCGCTCCGAAACAAAATAGCTCAGCGAGAGCAGACTGTCCGAGAAATGGACATTCTCAACGATCGTGGTGCTCTCCGGCCCGGTCAGATCGACATTGGTAAAGTTCCATATCGCATCTATGCCGCAGTTCGTGAGACGCTCCGTAACGTTGATGGCGGCCTCCTTCGGCACGGTCAGCACCGCCACATCGACCGGGTTTTCCCTGAGATATGTCTCAAGATGCTCCATGTCGAAAACGGGAATACCGTTTATCGTAGTGCCGATAAGCCGGGGGTTAACGTCGAACGCGGCACACAGATGGCAACCCCAGCTGCTGAAGCAGAAGTTGTCAACGAGTGCGCGGCCTATGTTGCCAACGCCGATAAGTACCGCTGAAAAGCCCCTGTCAATACCGAGTATCGTAGCGATCTGCGCACGCAGAGCAGTGACATTGTAGCCGTAGCCCTGCTGCCCGAATTCGCCGAAACAACTGAAATCCTGACGTATCTGCGACGCGGTAAGACCGAGCTGCTGTCCAAGCTCGGATGAGGAAATGCGGCTGACGCCCTTTTCGGTAAGCTCGTCCAGCTTGCGCAGATAGCGGGGCAGACGACGTATAACGTTATTGGATACTTTTGCTCGCTTCACTGTAAACTATCTCCTTACACTTGTGTACAGAATCCACATAAAAATACATTACCGGATTATATCACAGGTTTTGAAAGGTTTCAAGGCTTGAAGCGTTATTTTATGTGTAAATGTTCAAAAAAGTATTAAGCTCATCACCGTCGCAGGTGCAGAGATACCACTGTCTGTCGCGGCTGTCCGTGTAGAAGATGCCGCTGTCGCTCTCATATATTTCGACCACAGCTCCGCTTTCCTCACACATGACGGTGTATATCGCTCTGAACTCACCGAACGGCGTGGCAGAGGGCTCTCCGGCAAGAAGCCCGAGTAACGCCTCAAAGCCTTCACTGTCATCAAGATAAACATACCTGCCCTGCACGCCGTCACTTTCGGTATATGCGTCGCCCGCTCCGGAGGTGGCTTCCGTGGCTTCAATGTCGGCGGCTCTTGCGGAGTATACATCCCCGGCGAACGCCATGCCATCCGTGTCGGCGGCTTCGGCGGGAGCGGCCTCCTGGGACGTTTCCTCACAGGTCGCGGCAGAATCGGCCGTCATAAGCGCGATTTCCTCCGACTTTCCGGAAAAAAGAGTTCCTCTGATCCCCAACGTTCCCAGAATCACTACCGCGAGGCAGGCGGCCGCCGCAAACACAGGACGCAGTCGACGGTTCTTTTTCTTTATTTCAGTGCGGCGTATATCCGCCATGATGCACTCGTGCAGAGATTCGGGCGGCTCCTCGGCCTCACCGACGAGACGGCTCACGGCCGAAAACGCCTCGAACGTCAGACGGCACTGCGCACAGGACTCAAGGTGAGACTTCAGCGCCGCGTCCTCCTCTGTCGTCAGATCCTCGTCCAGCAGACGGCTTATAAGCTCCTGATAGTATTCGCAATCATTCACGGCGTCTCACCTCCCTTCCGAATTATCTGACGAACGCACGGCGGGAATGTTCCCGTCACGCACGAGAAAATCACAAAGCTTTTTTCGTGCCCTGAAAATGCGTGACTTGACCGTGCCCAGCTCCATCGAAAGCACCTGCGCTATCTCTTCGTAGCTGAGCCCCTGTATCTCGCGCAAAAGCAGTATCTGCCTGTATTCCTCCGACAGCGCGTCGAGCCCACGCCGGACGGACTCGCAGGTGAGCCTGCGCTCAAGGACCTCCTCAGGCGAAAGGCTCGTGTCCGCGATATCAAGCTCGTCCTCCTCGCCGTCGTCGTTCTCTACGGAGAGTGAGACGGTCGGGTGTCGACTGCGACTGCGCAGAAAATCAAGGCAGACGTTGGAAACTATCCTGTAGAGCCAGACGGAGAACTTGCTCTCGCCGCGAAATGACGCAAGCGAACTGTAGGCTCTCACAAACGCCTCCTGCGTCATATCGGATGCGTCCTCGGCGTTTTTCACCATCCGAAGCGCAAGGTTATATACATTTTTCTCATAGCTCAAAACCAGCGTCTCAAAAGCGTTCACGTCTCCGCCAAGGACACGCTCTACAATTACGAGATCTTCTTCTTTTGTCAATATTCTCACCTCTCTGTCTGAGGTCATGCGCAGTCAGCGCAGGTCGCGCTTTATTCCGGCGGCGACGGAGCGGATGTCCGCAAGTGTTTCAACCTTTACAAGCTGCTGACGATAATACGTCGAGTAGGGCACTCCGTGAAGATACCACGGGAGCTGGTGCCGCGCCTCCATGCAGGCATAGTGCTCGCCGCTGCGCGTGGCGAGGAGTTCTATCTGCCCTACGGCAAGGTCTATCCTGTCGGCAAGCGGCGGCAGCTCGGGTATCTCCTTCCCCGCAAGAAGCGCGTTGCCCTGGTCGAAAAGCCACGGATTCCCGAAGCTTCCGCGTCCGACCATCGCGAGGTCACAGCCAGTGTAGCGAAGTATGTGCCCGGCATCCGCGGCGGTGAATATGTCTCCGTTCGCTATCACGGGGATATTCACGGACTTCTTTACCTCGCGGATAATGTCCCAGTCCGCGCGACCGGAGTACATCTGCGCCCGGGTACGCCCGTGTACGGCTATGGCGGCCGCGCCGGAGCTCTCCATGAGCTTTGCAAACTCCACCGCGTTCACGCTCCCGCCGTCAAAGCCCTTGCGGAATTTCACGGTAACGGGCTTGTCAGTCGCACGGCTGACCGCCTCCACGATACGTCCGGCGGTCTCCGGATCCTTCATCAGTGCCGAGCCGTCCCCGGATTTGACGATCTTCCCGACAGGGCAGCCCATGTTTATATCCAGAATATCCGCCCCCGAATACTCCAGCGCCATACACGCGGCCTCTGCCATTACCTCCGGCTCATGGCCGAAGATCTGAACGGCGGAGGGATGCTCTTTCTCGGGAATATACAGGAGCGAGCGGGTCTTTTCATCCCTGTATACAAGAGCCTTTGCGCTCACCATCTCGGTGGTGGTCAGCGCCGCGCCGAGCTTGCGGCACACCGTTCGGAAGGCAAAATCCGATACTCCCGCCATGGGCGCGAGCGTGAGCCTACCGTTTATTTCAACATTTCCTATCCTTACCATGACATATCGAGCCCAACCGGGCAGTGATCCGAACCGAGTATCTCCGGTAGGATAAAGGCTTCCTTTATATTACCACGAACTCTGTTCGACACGAGGAAGTAGTCAATGCGCCAGCCGACGTTCCTCTCGCGTGCCTTCATGCGATAGCTCCACCACGAGTAGGCGTCTGCACGGTCGGGGTATAGAGAGCGGAAGCTGTCGGTAAAGCCCGCGTCCAGAAGCTCCGTGAACTTACCGCGCTCCTCATAGGAAAAGCCGGCGTTGCCGATGTTAGTCTTCGGGTTCTTCAGGTCGATCTCCTCATGGGCAACGTTCATGTCTCCGCAGACCACCACGGGCTTTTTCGCGTCGAGACCCATGAGATATTCGCGGAAATCGTCCTCCCATCTCATACGGTATTCAATGCGCTTCAAGCCCTCCTGCGCATTCGGGGTGTACACGCAGACAAGGAAAAAGTTATCATATTCAAGCGTAACGACGCGTCCCTCGTGGCTGTGCTCCTCCACGCCGATGTTGTAGCTCACGGAAAGGGGAGTGTGCTTTGTGAATACTGCCGTGCCGGAGTAGCCCTTCTTCTCCGCGTAGCACCAGTAGCTCTCATACCCGGGGAAGTCGATGTCTATCTGGCCTGCCTGCAGCTTCGTCTCCTGCAAACAGAAAAAATCCGCGTCAAGACCCATCATAATGTCGTCAAAGCCCTTTGTACGCGCGGCGCGCAGACCGTTTACGTTCCATGAAATAAATCTCACTCGGCACTCTCCTTTTCGGCATTTTTCAGCCTGCTCTCCTCAAAGCCCTTTGCGTCGGTAAGCGCGGCATTGCGGATACGCGGCACCGGGCCTGCGGCAGTGGTTTTGGTGGCGGACGTTCTGGTGGCCACGAGACGGTTTATCTTCAGGCCGTTTGAATAGAATTTCGCCTCGTAATCGGTCATAACTCCAACCGGGCCGTTTGCGTGCAGGTCAAACGTAAGCTCGCTCAGCGCCCAGCCCTCGCTCTCAAGCTGTTCCACCGACCAGTTGAAAAGCGGTGTATTATCGGTCTTGAACCATATCTGCCCACCCACCGGCAGTACATCCGCGTACAGGCGGAGAAATGCGGGCGCGGTGAGTCGGAACTTTGCGTCGCGGCTCTTGGGCCACGGATCGCAGAAGTTTATGTAGATGCGCTCGGTTTCGCCGTCGGCAAATATTTCACGCAGTCTTACCGCGTCCATATCCATAAAGCGGACGTTTTTGATGCCCCTGTCACACACCCGCTCCATGGCGATTATCATGGCGTCGGGTACCTTCTCAACGGCAACGAGCAGTGTGTCGGGCATCGACACGGCGGTGTCCGCTGTAAAGCGTCCCTTTCCGCAACCAAGCTCCACATGGAGCCGGTCGAAGCCGAAGCTTTCTGCCCATTTGGCTTTGAACTCTTCCGGGGCGTTTATCATAATACCCGCGCACTTTTCCATGCGCGGGGAAAGATTGCGCCTTTTTCTCATTCTCATGGTATCACTCTCCCAGATGGAATAATAACACAGCGCGCGGCAAACATCAATCAGGAAATGCTTGCACGCAACGGAACGGTGATGTATAATGAACAGGCAACTTATTTGGGCACATAGTTGCCCCGATGTAAGTTGTAAAATAAAGATTCCAAAAAAGATGACTCATACTGAGAACTCTGA
>CAZPLL010000036.1:0-19104 GCA_964587485.1 uncultured Oscillospiraceae bacterium
TGCTTTTTTGCGCCCTTTTTCGGAATGGTGCTTAAATCACAGTGTTTCAACCTTCTGTCCTCCCGTTGCGGGTTTTTTCAACCGGAATTATATGATATGCCGACGAAGCTCGCAACCGTTTTCTTCCCGGCGCGAAGCCTCGGAAAAAACCGGGCGGCACTACCGCCCGGTAAGGATGATTTTCAGTAAAACCTGATATCGCGGAGCGCGGGGGAATTCGTCTCGGGGCTCGCGGCGGTGGTCGCGCCGGCAAGGAGTCCGAGCTCTGCGGTGTCCTCAAGCCCCAGACCCGTCGTACAGCCGCAGACCACAGCGGCGGTCATGGCGTCGCCCGAGCCGTTGCAGTTGACGACCTCGACACGCTTTGCCGGGAAACGGCACATAGAGCCGCGCCGCGCGGCCAGAACACCGTCTCCGCCGAGACTTATATACACCTCAACAACGCCCGCGTCGATGAGCTTGAGCGCCGCCCTCTCGGGGTCGCTCTCGCCGGTGAGCACCTCGGCCTCCATGCGGTTGGGCTTTATGGCACGGAGCTTGCCGAGCGCGGGGAGGAGTCTTGCCGCCTTTGCCACGGACACGGTGTCGGCATACATGGGCGCGGTGCAGTGCGCGGCAAGGAAGACTATCGTCGCCTCCGGCAGGTTCGCGTCCAGCACCACCGCGTCATAGCCGTTTATCCGCTCCATCAGCGGCGCGAGATACTCCGGCGTCAGGCTCTCGGTAATACCCATGTCGTTCACGGCGGCAACCATGTCCCCGGCGTCGTCGGTGATGTAGAGGTAGGTCGAGCTTCGCATATCGGGCTCCACGCGCGCCATTGAGAGGTCAATGCCCAGCGCCGTGCAGGACTCACGCAGTGCCGAGCCGAACACGTCGCCACCGAGCGCGGTTATGAGGCTTACCTCCATGCCGAGGAGAACAAGGTCATGGGCGATGTTGCGCCCCACGCCGCCCGGCCGCACGGAGACGGAGCCGGGATTCGAGTCCCGCAGGAGAAAAGCCACGCCGGACGCGCCGCAGATATCCATGTTTGCGCCGCCGATGACGACGGCGCGTTTTTTTACTTTATGCTCCATATATTTCGTGCATATTCGATGACCGCGCGATCCGCCGCGAACACGCCGCTCTCCGCGGTGTTCACCAGCGCGAGGCGGGCAAGCTCGCCGGGGTCGGAAACACGGCTGTACAGCCTGTTCTGGCAGTCGACGTAGGAGCGGTAGTCCGCGATGAGCATATACGGGTCGCCGCCGTACATCAGCATGGAAACAAGGTCGGAATAGCTCTTCCCGTCGGCAAAGCCGGTGGAGAAGCGGTTGAATACGCGCTGAAGCTCAGCGTCGGCGGAGGCAACGGCGGCGGGGTCGTAGCCGCATGCCCTGAGCCCGGCTATCTCCTCGGTGCGCAGACCGAAGAGGAACATATTCTCGTCACCCAGACGCTCGTACATCTCGACGTTCGCGCCGTCGAGCGTGCCGATGGTAACGGCGCCGTTCATCATCAGCTTCATACAGCCCGTGCCGGAGGCTTCCTTGCCCGCGGTGGATATCTGCTCGGATATCTGCGCCGCCGGTACTATGGCCTCGGCCGCGGATACGCGGTAATTCTCGACAAAATAGACCGAAAGGCGGCCCTTGCACACGGGGTCGTTGTTCACGTCGTCGGCAAGGGAGAGAAGAAGCTCGATAATGCGCTTGGCGGTCTTATAGCCGGCGGCGGATTTCGCGCCGAACACATAGGTGCGCGGGGCAAAGGGCGCGTTGGGGTCGTCGTGGAGACGAAGCTGCTGCGCGGTGATGCTCATGGCGCAGAGGAGCTGACGCTTATACTCGTGCAGGCGCTTTATCTGCACGTCCATGAGAGAGTCGGTGTTGAGAGTGAAGCCGTCGTTACGGCGGGCAAACTCTGCAAAGCGGCGCTTGTTCGCGGCCTTGACGCGCAGGACGGCCTCCCTTGCGGCGCTGTCGTCGGCAAAGCGGCGCAGGCCGATGAGCTCCTCGGGATGGAGGAGGTATCTGTCACTGCCGAGCAGGTCGCAGATGAGGGAGTGATACTCGCCGTTTATCTGCGCGAGCCAGCGGCGGTGGTCGATGCCGTTGGTGACGTAGGTGAACTTGTCCGGCTGGACAGAGCAGAGGTCGCTAAAGAGGTCATTGCGGAGTATGTCGCCGTGGAGACGGGAGACGCCGTTGACCCTGTAGCAGGCGGCAAGGCACATATTGGCCATGTGTACCTGACCGTTGCGGATGACGAGGTTGCGTCCGACGCGCTCATCCTCGCCGAAGCAGGAGACGAGATAATCACACCAGCGGCGGTTGATCTCGCACATGATCTCCCACAGGCGGGGCAGGAGACTCTGTACCAGCTCCTGCGGCCACTTTTCAAGCGCCTCGCTCATGATGGTGTGGTTGGTGTAGGCAACGCTCTTTGTGACGATGCCCCACGCCTCGTCCCAGCCCATGCCGTGCTCATCCATGAAGATACGCATGAGCTCGGGGATGATGAGGGTCGGGTGAGTGTCGTTTATCTGTATGGTGTGGTGCTCGGCAAAGGAGCGCACGTCGCCCCATTTTTTTATATGCTTGCGCACGATGTTCTGCGCGGAGGCGGAGACGAAGAAATACTGCTGCTTAAGACGCAGAGTTTTGCCCTCGATGTGGTCGTCGGCGGGGTAGAGCACCTTGGTGATGACCTCGGCCATGGTGCGCTGCTCCATGCTCTTGACGTACTCGCCCTCGGAGAAGAGGTACATATCGAGCGAATTGGGGCTCTTCGCGTCCCAGAGACGGAGGGTATTTATCTCCCTGCCGCCGTAGCCCGCGATGAGCATATCGCGCGGAACGGCAATTACCGCGTCATAGCCGGTGTGCTCGGCGCTGTAGTGGCCGAGGTAATCCCAGTGCGGCGCGACGTGGCCGCCGAAGCGCACCTCCACCGCGTCCTCGTAGCGGGGGATCAGCCAGCTTTCCGCCGCCGTGCGCCAGTTGTCGGCAAGCTCGGTCTGTTTGCCGTCGGCAAGCTTCTGACGGAAAATACCCAGCTCATAGCAGATTGAGTAGCCCGTAGCCTCGAGCCCCTGTGTGGCCATGCTGTCCATATAGCAGGCGGCGAGACGGCCGAGACCGCCGTTGCCGAGCCCCGCGTCCGGTTCGCACTCGAATATGTCGGACGCATTTCGTCCCATATCCTCCAGCGCGCCGATGACAGCCTCGGAAATGCCGAGGTTAAAGGCGTTCTTCATCAGGCTCCTGCCCATCAGAAATTCCATTGACATATAATGGACTTCCTTCTCGGCGCGGCGGGGATCCTCCGCGGTTAGCAGACGGCTCATCAGCTCTCTGATGACCATCGCGGTGGCCTGAAAGATCTGCTCGTCGTCGGCAGTCGCTCCTGTCACGGTGAACTGGGCGCAGAGCTTGTCCTCAATTGCACTGCGCACGTCGTCGCGTGAGATTTCTCCCATCATAGGGTACCTCCGTAAAAATCAATGTAGATATATCGGGGGGAGCCGCCTGAGCGTCTCCCCCGGAAAAGGCCGTCAGAGCTCTGACGCCTTGGGGATAACAACGGGCAGACGGGGGCTTCCGGTGATGGTTGCTCCCGGGGAGAATATGCAGCGCTTGTCGGCGATGACATTCGTCAGCTCCGCGCCCTCGCCCACGTCACAGCCGCGCATGATGATGCTGTTGCGCACGCAGGCGCCCCTGCCGATATGCACGCCGGAGGAGATGACACAATTTTCCACCGTGCCCTCGATGATGCAGTTGTCGGCCACGAGGCTGTTTTTTGAATAGGCGCTCTCGCCGTAGTAGGTGCTGACCTCCTCCTGTGAGCGGGTGCGCACGGGGCGCTCCGCCGGGAAGAGAAGTCCGCGGTTGTTTTTATCGAGCATATCCATGTTCGCCGCGTAGTAGGAATCCACGGTGTGGATTATCTTGGCGTAGCCCGGGTGGATGTATACGCCCATGTGCCCGTACTCGCACAGGAAGCGGTCGATCGCGTCCTTGTGGAAGAAATGCTGGTTTCTCTCCCGGCAGTCGTCCATCAGGCGGAGCAGGACATCTTTTTTAATAATGTAGCACTCGAGGGAGCAGACCCCCTCGCCGTCGGAGGCGAAGCGCACAGCCTCAACACGATCCCCCACGGGGACATAGCGCAGACGGCAGCCCTCGGGCAGATACCCGGTACAGATGGCGGTGATATCCGCGCCGGAGGAGAGGTGCTGCTTCATGACGGCCTGAAGGTCGATGTTCGCGACGATGTTGCCGAGCATGAGGACAACGTTATCCTGCCGTATCTCGCGGACGTAGCCGGATACGGCGTTGAGCGCCTCAATGGTGCCGGTGTAGTTGCCCTTGTGATATTCGGGCAGGCCGAACGGGGGCAGCATACGCAGACCGCCGGTTTTGCGGCTGAGATCCCATGCCTTGCCGCTGCCCATGTGGTCAAGGAGCGACTGATAATCGCGCTGCATGATAACGCCGACGTCGCGTATCCCGGCGTTCGACATGGACGAGAGCGCAAAGTCGATAATGCGGTATCTTCCGCAGAAGGACAGCGAGGCCGCCGTGCGCCCGCGGGAGAGCTCGCGCAGCTCGGGCTCGGCGCTGTAGGCAAATATTATACCGTGAAATCCGTTCATGCTCAGACCTCCTCTCCGGTGTAGACCATTGCGCCCGCGGGAACGGTCGCTCCGGCTCTTATCGTTATATCCGGGCCGCAGGTGGCCACGCTCCAGCCCTCTGTTCCGTCGGGTGCGGCGCCGATGTGAGAACCCGCTCCGATGACGGTGTTTTCGCCGACGATGGCATATTCCACCGTTGCGCCGTCCTCCACGACCGCGCCGGGCATAAGCACGCTGTAGAGCACATGAGCGCCCGTGCCCACTGTGACGGAGGAGGAGAGGACAGAGTTTTCAACGTGGCCGTCGATAACACAGCCCTCGGTGACGATGGAGTGGATTATCTGCGCGTTTTCCCCGGTGCAGTGGGGCGGGCAGACGGGACTGCGTGAGCTTATCGGCCAGCTTGCGTCGTAGAGATTGATGAGCGTGGTGGAGAGCATATCCATGTTCGCGTCCCACAGGCTCGTGATGGTGCCGACGTCGCGCCAGTAGCCGCTGAAGCGGTAGGGCCAGAGCTTCTCACCCGCGCGGAGCATTGCGGGGATGATGTTCTTCCCGAAGTCCTTACTACTCTCGGGATCGTTCTCGTCCGCAATCAGGTATTCGCGAAGCTTTTTCCAGTTGAAAATATATATGCCCATGGAGGCAAGGTCGCTCCTGGGGTGCTTCGGCTTCTCCTCAAACTCGGAGACATAGCCGTCCTCGCCGACGTTCATTATGCCGAAGCGAGTAGCCTCCTCCATCGAGACCTGCAAAACGGAGATGGTGCAGGTCGCGCCGCGCTCGGTGTGCTCGCGGAGCATATCGGCGTAGTCCATCTTGTAGATGTGGTCGCCGGAGAGGATGAGGACGTTTTCGGGGTCGTAGTTTTCGATGAAGCCCATGTTCTGGTAGATGGCGTTTGCCGTGCCGGAGAACCATGAGCCCTTTTCCCCGGCGCTCTGGTACGGGGGCAGGATGTACACGCCGCCGTCGTTCACGTCCAGATCCCACGGCTGGCCGCTGCCGATGTAGCTGTTGAGCTGGAGCGGGCGGTACTGGGTCAGAACGCCTACCGTGTCGATGCCGGAGTTGGCGCAGTTGGAGAGCGGAAAGTCGATAATGCGGTACTTCCCGCCGAAGGGAACGCTGGGCTTCGCCACGTTCTGCGTCAGCGCGTACAGGCGCGAGCCCTGCCCGCCGGCAAGAAGCATGGCAATGCATTTTTTCTTCATGTGGTGTCAGCTCCTTCTTCATGGTGTATATGTTACAGGCGGACTCCCGCCGCCCGAAAGCTCAAGGTCAGAAATTTGGCGTTCCGCTCCCCCCGTAGCGCTTAACTTAGGGGAGCTGGCCGAAATCTTTGATTTTAGCCTGAGAGGGTGTTGAATATTCCAAAGGGCGGATAAATGCGCGGTCATGCGCAGCTCATTTCGTATTGAAGCGGTTCATTGCCCGCTCGGGGCCGTCGGTGATATAGGCGATGACCGCTTCGGCGGCGCGTGTGGCGGCCTCTGCGATGTCCGTCGCGTCGCGGTCACGGAAAACGCTCAGCACCCAGTCGGCCATGTCGTAATCCGGGTGCGGCGGAGCGCCGACGCCCAGACGAATACGCGCAAAGCCGTCGCTCCCGAGACAGGCGATAATACTCTTAAGGCCGTTGTGCCCGCCGGCGGAGCCCTTCTGCCGTATGCGGAGCCTGCCGACGGGGAGGCTCACCTCGTCGGAGACAACGATAATATGCTCGGGCGGTATCCTGTAGAAGCGCGCGGCCTCCGCGACTGCCTCGCCGGAACTGTTCATGTAAGTCTGGGGCTTCATGAGCATGACGCTCTCCCCGCCGATATCGCAAGTGGCGGTGAGCGCCCTGAAGCGTGCGCGGTTCACGTTCACGCCCAGCTTCTTCGCGAGCGCGTCGCAGGTGATAAAGCCCACGTTGTGGCGCGTGTATTCGTATTTCGGGCCGGGGTTGCCGAGAAAGACCGCCAGCCAGGTCACTCCGCTTTTCTTTCCGAATATCATAAAAACCTCGTCAGGCGGGAGCTGTCTCCGCCGCAAAACTGTTCAGCCTATTATACCACCTTTCCCCATGGAGGGAAAGAGCTTTTTTATCGGTCGGAAATTTTTTGCCCCACCACACACGGAAGTGAAGTCAAGCATCCGGCCTGTGGCAGAGAGCACAGACCGGATGCGTTTCATTCCATACTATATGTAATTATCAGTTATCGAAAAGGTTGGAGATGGAGACTTCCTCGTAAATTCTGCGGATGGCCTCGGCAAAGACGGGTGCGGTGTGCAGATATTGGATCTTACTGCACGGCGCCTTGTCCGCGGGGTAGGGGATGGTGTCGAGCAGGAGGAGCTCCTCGATGGGGCTTTCCTCGATGCGCTCGATGGCGGGGCCGGAGAGAACGCCGTGGGTCGCGCAGGCGTAGACCTTCTTCGCGCCGCCAATCTCCTTGATGGCCTTCGCCGCGCCGCAGAGAGAGCCGGCGGTATCCACGATATCGTCAAGCAGTATGCAGGTCTTGCCCTCGACACTGCCGATGATGTTCATGACCTCGGACTGGTTGGCCTTTTCACGGCGCTTATCGACGATTGCCATGTTGAGCCCCATCTTCATCGAGAAGTTGCGGACGCGAGCCACGGAGCCGACGTCGGGCGAGACGACCATAACGTCCTCGTTGCCCTTGCCGAACTGCTTGATGTAATGCTTGACAAAGAGATTTCCACCCATGAGGTTGTCCACGGGTATGTCAAAGAAGCCCTGTATCTGCGCCGCGTGCAGATCCATGGTCAGCACTCTGTCGGCACCGGCGGCGGTGATGAGGTTTGCGACGAGCTTCGCGGAGATGGGGTCGCGGCTTTTGGCCTTGCGGTCCTGACGTGCGTAGCCGAAGTAGGGGATGACGGCGGTTATGCGTCCGGCGGAGGCGCGGCGCATGGCGTCGATCATGATGAGAAGCTCCATCAGGTTGTCGTTGACGCTCTTGCAGGTGGACTGAACGATGAAAACATCCTTGCCGCGAACAGGCTCGAACACGGATATGGAGCACTCACCGTCCGCGAACTGGCTGACCGTGGTGTTGCCGAGACCCATGAACAGCTCCGAGCAGATCTCCTTTGCAAGAGCGGGGTTGGAGTTTCCGGCGAACACCTTAATTTCTTTGCCGTGTGCAATCATAGCGCATTTTCTCCTTATAAATCTCTTTGTCTGTATTCTGTTTTCAACAGTCTATCGCAACCAGTATAGCACAGCCCATATGAAATTGGAAGTAGGGCAGGGACTTTTTCGGGGGCTGAAAATGCGATAAAAAAACTCATTTACAATCCCGGGTTTTTTGTATATAATATTAAAGTTACCGAACAAATCACAAGCAAAGGTTGTTGAAGCACATGATAGAATTTGAAGAATATAAGGTAAAGCTCAACGGGGCGAAGCCCACGCTGGATATGCTGCGCGACGCGCTCCGGCTCGATGCCGCAGCAAAGGAGATAGAGGAGCTCGAGGCCGCGTCCGAGCGCGAGGGCTTCTGGAACGATGTCGAGAACTCCCAGAAGGTGCAAAAGCGCATCAGCGTCCTGAAAAATAAGGTGGAGAGCTACAGCAGGCTCTGCGCCGCGTGGGACGATCTTTATACGCTGTGCGAAATGGCGCTTGAGGAGGACGACGACTCCATGCTCGAGGAGCTCCAGACGGGCTTCAAGGCATTTTCCGAGAAGCTGGAGTCCATCCGCCTGAGCACGCTCCTCACCGGTGAGTACGACGCGAACAACGCCCTTCTCACCATCCACCCCGGCGCGGGCGGCACCGAGGCGCAGGACTGGGCCTCCATGCTCTACCGTATGTATGTCCGCTGGGCCGAACGCCACAGCTATAAATGCACCGTCATGGACTATCAGGACGGCGACGAGGCGGGCATCAAGTCCGCCACCATCAAGATCGAGGGCGAGAATGCCTACGGCTTCCTGCGCAGTGAGCACGGCGTACACCGTCTCGTCCGCATCTCCCCCTTTGACGCGAACGCCCGCCGCCAGACGAGCTTCGCCGCCGTCGAGGTCATGCCCGAGATCACCGACAGCAAGGAGATCGAGCTTCGCGACGAGGATATAAAGATGGACGTCTACCGCTCCTCCGGCGCGGGCGGGCAGAAGGTCAACAAGACCTCCTCCGCCGTGCGTCTCACGCACCTGCCCACGGGTATCGTCGTATCCTCACAGGTCGAGCGCAGCCATTTCCAGAACCTTGAAAACTGCAAGGAGATGCTCAGGGCAAAGCTTGCGGAGATCAAGGAGCGCGAGCACCTCGAAAAGATAAGCGACATCAAGGGCGTGCAGATGAAGATAGACTTCGGCAGTGCCATACGCTCATATGTTTTCATGCCCTACCAGCTCGTCAAGGACACCCGCAGTGAGTTTGAAAACGGCAACATCCAGAACGTCATGGACGGCGATATCGACGGCTTCATCAACGCCTACCTCTCCAAGCGTGCAAACACCTGATAAATGAGCCCCACCGCAACAAGGGGCTGCGCGAAGCGCCCTGGCTCTCCCTCCGGGAGAGCTGGCCGAAATCTTTGATTTCGGTCTGAGAGGGCAACAGGCACCCTCATAGGAGGAGCCAAGGCAAGGTATTAGGCTTCCTTGATATGCTGACGGCCACCGCAGCGCGGTGGCCGTTTTGCACGTTTTACTTGAAAGCCTGTGTGGGTGTATGCCCCCGGCCGGGGCGCTCATCTGTCGCTGGGGCCGGGGTCGTGATCGCCGAAGATCAGATCGTCAATGTCGATTTCCATATTTCGCACCTCCTTAAGCATTGGGGAATAACCGAACTTCGCCTCTGCAAAGATATTTTGCCCTTATTCAGCGTTATCGTCCTTGAAATACGTCAGTATTCCTGCGTCCTCTGCCTTGACTAAGGGCAAAATCTGATTTGCAGAGGTCGCAGATTTTTAAGCGAGAGAGAAACGTCGCAGGGAAGGCTTTGCGAATGAGGAAGGCTGCCGCCTTGTGAGTGAGCAAAACGAAGCCTGCGATGGTTGTATCCGCTTAAAAACGGGTTCGGATACTCCCCCAATGCTTAAACAACATACCTTCATTTTATGCGCGGCGCGGCGAAAATATGACGGAGAAAACTGCCGCCCCGCCCCGGCACAAAACGATTGAATAAGCGCGGCAATTCTGATATAATTATAGTGTTATGAATATGCTCATCAATCAAATACTTGAAAACAGGGAAGCCGCCGCCCTCCCGGAGCTGCTGGAGAGCGGTGGGCTTCCTGCGCTCGTTTCCGGGCTTTCCGCGGTACACCGGGCGAACCTTGCCGCCGCGTTGCGACAGCGCCTCGGGATGCCGCTTTTTGTCATCTGCCCTGACGACACGGCGGCGGAGAACTTCGCAAACGACCTGAGCTCAATGCTTCGCGAGCCGGTGTGCGTTGTCGGGATGAGGGATTACACCTTTTACCCGGCCGAGGCCGCCTCGCGCCAGACCGAGCAGAAGCGCCTCGGCGCGCTCTACCGTATGCTCGGCGGGAGCGAGGTGAATGTTGTCTCCGTCTCCGGCCTCATCCAGCGCACCATGCCGCCCGAAACGCTGAAAAACGCCGCCTTCACCATCCGTGCCGACGGGAGCTACCCCACCGAGGACGTGGAGACCGCGCTCGTCCGCTGTGGCTATGCCCGCACCGAGCAGGTGGAGGGCCCGGGGCAGTTTGCGCGGCGCGGCGGGATACTCGACTTCTTCTCTCCGTCTGACCGCGAGCCCGTCAGAATAGAATTCTGGGGCGACGAGATAGACTCCATGGGTCACTTCGACGTCTCCACCCAGCGCCGCACGGAGCAGGTGGAGCGGTGCGTGATACTCCCCGCGGCGGAGACTCTGCCGACGCTTGCCGCGGGCGGTGTCGAAAAGCTTGCCGACGATATCGAGAGCTTCGCGGACAGATATGCGCGCCGCCGCACGGGCGAGAACGCCGCGACCCTTGCCGCCACCATGCGCGGCGATGCCGAGAGACTGCGCGGCGGGGTGCTCATGTCCGACGCGGACAGATACCTCCCCGTCATCTATGCCGAGTCCTGCGCGCTTGACTACATCCCCGAGGGCTCCTTCGTCGTGCTCGACCAGCCCAACCGCTGCGGAGAGCGGGCGCGCGACTTTGCAAAGCAGCTCACCGACGACGTGCGCGAGCTCCAGCGGCGCGGTATGGTCGCCGTCTCCGCGGACGGCTTTTATATGCCGTGGGAGACGCTCGTCAAGCGGCTGGAGGACTACCCGCTCTACATGGCGGACGCGTTCACCGTCGGGCGCAACCCGATAGCCCCGCGAACGCTGACCTCCATACCGGCAAAACAGCTCCCCTCCTACGCCGGCAACGCCCAGACCGCCGCGGACGACGTGAAGCTTTATCTCAAGCAGGACTACCGCATCGTGGTGCTTGCCGGGGACGCGCGCCGTGCCGGGGTTTTGCAGGAATTCTTCTCCGGGCACGATATCCCCGCGCTCATTTACGAGGATATAAAAAAGCTCCCCGAGCCGGGACGCTGCGTTATCGGCATCGGCTCGCTCTCGGCGGGCATGGAGTATCCCGGGCTGAAGCTCGCTGTGCTGACCGACGCACAGCTCATCCGCTCACGCGAGAAAAAGACCGCGCGCAAAAAGCTCCCCTCCAACCGGCAGAGAATAGAGTCCTTCGCCGACCTTTCCGTGGGGGATTACGTCGTACACGAAAACCACGGCATCGGCCGCTTTGCCGGTATCATCAGGATGCAGGTGGACGGCTTTGACAAGGACTACATAAAGATATGCTACGCCGGGACGGACAGTCTGTATGTCCCCGCGACCCAGCTCGACATGGTGACGAAGTACACCGGCGCGGGCGAGGAAAAGGCCGTGAAGCTCTCGAAAATGGGCAGCACGGAGTGGCAAAAGACCCGCAGCCGCGCCAAGCACGCCGCGAAGGATATGGCGAAAAAGCTCATTGCCCTCTATGCCGAGCGTCAGCGTATGCCCGGCTACGCCTTCAGCCCGGACAGCGAGTGGCAGCGCGAGTTCGAGGAGAACTTCGGCTACACGGAGACGGACGATCAGCTCCGATGCATCGCCGAGATAAAAAAGGACATGGAGTCCTCCGTCCCGATGGACAGGCTCCTCTGCGGCGATGTGGGCTTCGGCAAGACGGAGGTCGCCCTGCGCGCCGTGATGAAGTGCGTTCTCGACGGCAAGCAGGCCGCCATACTCGTCCCCACCACCGTCCTCGCCCAACAGCATTACCAGACCGCGTTGCAGAGATTTTTCGGCTTCCCGGTGAACATCGCGACGCTCAGCCGCTTTCGCACCGGCGCGGCCTCGAATAAGACGCTCGGAGACCTTGCCACGGGCAAATGCGACCTTGTGATAGGGACGCACCGCCTCCTCTCGAAGGACGTACATTTCAAGGATCTCGGCCTGCTGGTCGTGGACGAGGAGCAGCGCTTCGGCGTGACGCACAAGGAGCACATAAAGGAACTCTCGAACGGCGTGGATGTGCTGACGCTCTCCGCGACGCCGATACCGAGGACGCTGAACATGGCGCTCTCAGGCATACGCGATATGTCCACCATCGAGGAGCCGCCCGAGGACAGACTGCCCGTGCAGACCTTCGTCATGGAGCATGACTGGGGCGTGCTGGCCGACGCGATACGCCGCGAACTACAGCGCGGCGGGCAGGTCTACTATCTTCACAACCGCGTGGAGGACATCGAGCGCACGACAAAAAGACTCCGTGAGCTCCTTGACGACGGCGTGACCATCGGCGTTGCCCACGGACAGATGGATAAAAATATGCTCGCGAGTGTCATGGAAAGCGTGCAGAACGGCGAGACTAAGGTGCTTGTATGCACGACCATCATTGAAACGGGCATCGACATCCCCAACGTCAACACCCTCATCATCGAGGACGCGGACAAGCTCGGCCTTGCCCAGCTCCACCAGATACGCGGCCGCGTGGGGCGCTCCACCCGCCGCGCCTCCGCCTATCTCACGTTCAGGCGCGACAAGGTGCTCACCGAGATCGCCGAAAAGCGCCTCAACGCCATACGCGATTTCGCGCAGTTCGGCTCGGGCTTCAAGATAGCCATGCGCGACCTTGAGATACGCGGCGCGGGCAATCTGCTGGGTGCGGAGCAGTCCGGCCACATGATCGACGTGGGCTATGATATGTATATGAAGCTTCTCAGCGAAGCCGTCCTTGAGGCGCGCGGGATAGAGGTCCCCGTTAAGGCCGACTGCTCCGCCGACCTTGCGGTTGCGGCGAATATCCCCGAGCGCTATATCCCCTCGTCCGAACAGCGCATGGATATCTACCGCCGCATTGCCGCCATCCGCACCGAGACCGAGGCGGACGACCTGACGGACGAGCTTATTGACCGCTTCGGCGAGCCGCCTCCCGGCGTGAACTCGCTCATCCACGTTGCCCTCCTGCGCGGCGAGGCAGGGAATGCCGGCATCACGGACATTTCCCAGAAGCAGGGCTACCTGCGCTTCACGGTGAAGGATTTCAACATGGAAAAGGTCTCCGCGCTCTACGCCACCGAGGAATACAGAGGCCGCCTGCGCGTGGAGGCCGGGTCGAAGCCCTGTCTCAGCCTGAAGATACGCTCCAAAAACCGCGTCATCGACGAGGCGCGCAAATTCGCCCGCGACTGGCAGAGCTGATTTCCGAGCGTTCAAAGAAGCGTTTAATACTTGACTCCCCTCCGGGGGAGCCGGACGAAAGCTTCGATTTCGGACTGAGAGGGAAAAACGAACCCTCTCTGCGACTCGCCCGAGAGCTACTATGTCGTGCGGATATTAATATATTTTGACAGGCTTATACTTGTAATATTCCCCCGCAAATGGTATAGTCGTGAAAAGACCCGAAAAGCTTTAATGAAGGGACATAAACAATGAAAAAACTTATTGCCGCGATACTTATCGTATGTATCGCCTTTGTCGGCTTCCTCACATGGAAGAGCTACACCCCCGCCGTGGTGGAGGAGACCCCCGCGGAGGACAGCACCGTTACCGAGTACAGAACCGTTGACTACGAGGCGCTCTACGCCACGCACGACCCCGACGAGATAGTTATGTGCGTCGGCGGCGACGATATCACATGGCGCGAATTCTTCTATTATCTCAGCGCGAACGTCGGCTATATCAACAACCTCTTCGCCTACTACGGCGGCGAGGCCGACTGGGATCTGATCGCCGACGAGACAACCGGCGAAACCATCGGCGAGAACGTCTGGAGCCTCGCGCGGCAGAGCGTCGGCCAGCTCCACGCCTGTCTGCTCTTTGCGCAGGAGCAGGGAGCGGAGCTCACCGCCGAGCAGGAGGAGGCGATGGCGCAGGAGCTCTCCGACGTTATCGAGCGCACCTGCGGCGAGGGCGCGACCGAGGCCGATTTTGACGAGTACCTCAGGGATATGTATGCCGACCGCGAGATATATGACATGATGTCACGCTGGAATTATATGGAAAGCCGCTGCTTTGACGTGATGTACGGCGAGAACGGCGCAAACGTCAGTGACGAGGACGCGCTCGGCTATATAGCCGACAATAATTACGCACAGCTCAACCACATCCTTTTCATGACGACTGATATGACCACCGGCACCGAGCTTGACGAGGCGGCCGCGGCGGAAAAGCTTGCTCAGGCCGAGGCACTCGTGGAGGAGCTTCGCGCCGCGCAGACGACGGAGGAGCTTCTTGCGCTCTACTCCCAGCGCAAGGAGGAGCTTGACGAGGACACCGGCAAGACCGCCTACCCCGACGGCTACATCGTCACACCCGACACGCAGTTCGTTCAGGAGTTTCTTGACGGCGGCTACGCTCTCGGCGACTATGAGGTTTCCGACCCCATAAAGAGCGCCTACGGGTATCATGTGATGCTGCGTCTGCCGCTCACGCCCGACAGCGTTCTTGACGAGAGCACCGGCAAGACTGCCCGCGAGCTCTTCGCGGAGGTGCTGTATAACGAGGCCATCACGGAGTATATCGGCAAGCTGAGCATTGCCTTCGTCGACGGCTTCACCCCAGCAAGCATCAGCGACTTCGTCTGCTGAGCGGATACATAAAGACATAAGCAAGTCACGTTCAACCGCGTAGCGAGTATGCGCGAAAGCGCCTTGGCTCTCCCTTTGGGAGAGCCGGCACGCCGCCAGGCGTGACTGAGAGGGTCTTGACCACCCCGGATGTTTAATATAAAGAAACGACCCTGCCCCGGCTTTCACTTGCTGAATGTCGGGGCAGGGCATTTTCGGAGTGCCGTTACAGGCGCTTTTTTATTTTCCCGACGGCGAAGGTTGCGGGCAGGACGAGAAAGGCGAAGCTCATATTTATTATCGGTATCACCCTGTCCGACCACAGCGCGAGGGAAGCGGCGTCCGGCCCGATGAAGATCGAGCAGATCATTGCCGCCGTGCCGCACAGCCAGATAAGATACCGTCCGCCGGATACGTCGGTGAGCTCCTCGCCCCGATAACGCGCCTCGGCGCACCAGCCCAGCCGCAGACAGAACTGCGAGAGATAGATCAGCACCGACACCATCAGGAAATCCGGGAACACCCACAGCGACACGACCAGCGCCTCGACGCGCTCCACCGCTCCGAAAAACACCATATTCCTCACCAGCGAGAAAAACGGTCGAGTCAGGCGCGCCGTCAGCTCCGGGCCGAACGCGCCGAACAGGTCGAAAATTATCGTCGCGAGCATGAGACACGCGAGCGCTACCCAGAGCGCGAACGCCCGAAAGCGCCCCGGCTGTCTGCGCGTGTCGCCCTCGATGAAGCAGCCGATGTACAGCACCGCCGAGATGATGTCCACCCCGGGGATCATCCCGAGCAGCACCGGCACGGCGTCCTCGCGCGTGAGCGGGAGAAAATCGGCCGCGTCCACCGAGACGAGCGCCGATATCAGCACCAGCAGCATCACTCCCATCACCACGGGGAGGACGAGCTTTGCGACCCTTGCCAGCGAGCGGGGCGGGCCGAGCGCCGCAACGAGCGCGGCCACCCCCAGGACGACGGAGAAAAATTCCGCGGAGCTGTCCGGGTAGACCGTCGTGAGAAAACGGTCGGCTCCCGAGCGCAGTATAAAGCCCGCGTACAGCCCGAACCACAGCGCGAACAGCGTCAGCACCGCGCGACCCCCGCCCCTGCCGAGAGCGCGGGCGATGAGTTCACCCATGCCCTCGTCTTCCTGTCGGAAGTCCATAAAGCGCGAAAGGAAAAAGACATACAGCGTCAGCGGCACCGCCGCCGCCAGCGCCGACAGCCACGCGCCCCGCCCGGCCAGCCGCGACGCCTCCGACGGAAAGAGCCTCAGCGCCGGTGTGAGCAGCAGCAGCCACGAGAGCGCCATGAGCCGGTTGCGCTCAAACTTAAAATCAGAGTTCATTTATGTGTCCCTTATATCGTTCGTGTGTGTCAGCTCCGCGCTGACGCTTACTCTCAGCTCCAGCTCCGGCAGTGCCAGCGCGAACGAGCCGGGCTCACGGAAGAGATCACCCGAAAGCCCCTTTATCCGGCTTCCCAGACCGAGAAAATCCGCGCCCAGCTCCCTCTCGGCAGTGAGCACCGCGCAGACGCTCCCGGAGACGGCGGCTTCAAGCTTCGCCGCCAGATAGTCCGTCCCGGCGGAGTCGTTCCCCGTCTCCGCGACCGTCGCGCCGACGCGGACGAATACATCAAGCCCGGTGAGCTCACCGCCGTCGTCCGTCACGGCGCGAAGCTCCGTGCTGGCGTGGTCGAGTGTGAGCGTTACGGGATTGCCGTTGTGGTCATCGAGCACGATGTCGCTTATTCCGGCCTCGTTCATCAGGATCCCCGCCGCGACGGACTCCCCGCGGTCAAGAAACGCGCACAGCGCGCCGCTTCGTATCACCGCGTAGCCGCACAGCGAGGCGGTCATGCCGCCGTCCCCGCCGACCTTGGCACCCTCGGCGCAGTCGAGCGCACAGACGAGCGTACTGCCGTGACGGGCAAGGGTGCGCGCGGCCTCCGCCGCGGTGATGCTACGAAGCTCGCCGCGATCGCCCAGACTCGTCTGTATGCCGTCAAGTATTTCCGACGCGCCGACGCTCTCGTCCCCGGCATCGAGCACCAGCTCCGCCGCCGTGCCGCCCTTCACGACGTACAGCGGCACATCTATCCTGATGTCGGGAGAGCGGCAGATGTAGGCGATAACACTGTCGATCCCGTTTCGCGCGGCCTCTTCACCTACGACGACGTGACCGATGTGCGCGGCGAAGAGCTCCTTTTCACGGGAGTGGCGGCGTATGCGGTCTATCGCCGTGGTGACCGTCTCGCCCTGCCCCGAAAGGCGCACCGGCCCGTTCGACCTGTCCGCCGCCGAGGCAAGCGAGAGCGACACACCCTCCCCGTCGCGGTCGATGCCCATGGTCTGGATGACGAGCAGATGCTCCACCTCGCGCCGACTCGGAAAAACCGTGCCACAGCCGCACAGGAGCGGGAGCATTACTATTATATATAGTAGGGAGAGCACCTTTTTCATTTCTGCCTCCTTTTGTCCGGCGTGTTGAGAAGCGGGTCGCGGAGCTTATCCATAAACTTCGGCGGCAGGAACAGCAGTCGGACAAGTCCCCACGGCCGAGCGTCGGTGAGAGGCGCGGTGTAGCTCACGCCGAAGCCGTCGATGTTAGCAAGGTGCAAAAGCAGCAGACAGCTCACCGCGAACACGCCGAACAGCCCCGCCGCCATCGCCGCAAGCAGCAGCGCGAAGCGTGAGAGCCGCACCGCCGCGCCCATGTCCTGGCTCGGCAGGGTGTAGCAGGCGATGCCCGAGAGCGCCACCACGATTATCGTGATGGGGGAGACGACCTGCGCTTCCACCGCGGACTGTCCGACGATCAGCGCGCCGATTATCGACACCGTTTCACCCACGGGGTCGGGCAGACGCAGCCCCGCCTCCTGCAGGAGCGAAAACGCGATCAGCATCCCCGTGATCTCCAGCGCCGTGGAAAACGGCACATTCTGCTTTGCCTCGATGATAGAGATGAGAAGCCCCGTCGGTATCATCTCCTGGTGAAAGAGCGCTACCGCGACGTAGAGCGCCGGGAGATAGAGCGCGATGAAGAGCGCCAGATATCTCAGCAGTGTCAGCACCGCCGCGTAGGAGAAATGATTGGCGCGGTCGTCGCCCACGCGCATGAACTCCGCGAACGTCACCGGCAGCACGAGCCCGACCGGGAGACCGTCCGTCAGTATCCCCACCCGTCCGTCAAGGAGATAGGCGGCGAAGCGGTCGGGGCGCTCGGTGTGCAAAAGCTGAGGGAACGGGGAGAGAGGGTTGTCGACGATATACTCCTCAAGCGTCCCCGTGGAGACGAGCGCATCCACGTCCAGCGCGTCCAGACGCCTGCACGCCTCCTCGACCAGCGCGGGGTCGGCCACACCGTCGATGAACATTACCGCGACGTTCGTGTGGGACTTGCGCCCGACGGCACTCTCGACGACCTTCAGCTTGGGCGAGCATACCCGTCGCCGGACAAGCGAAGTGTTCGTCCGCAATGTCTCGACAAAGGAGTCCTTCGCGCCCTTGAGCGATTTTTCGAGCGTCGGCTCGCTGATACTGCGCGTGGTCGAGGAGCGCACCTCAAAGCTCAGCGCCGCGCCGAGCGACTCGAACACTATCGCACAGCTCCCGTGAGTGAGGTCGCAGAGGAGCTCATCGGCACTCGTGCGCTTTTTTACCGAGCAACTGTACACGCCGCCCGAGAAAAGTCGCTCCATCAGCGCCGCGCTCTCGCCCCACCCGCCGGAGCGACACAGCGACGTGAGCGGGCGGAGAACGTTCTCGGACACGTCCTTCGCCGAAACCAGTCCGTCGAGCCAGCAGACGGTGAGCGCCTCTTCGCCCTCGAGCCCCGGAACGATCTGACGAATTTCAAAATCCGAACAGTTTGTGAAAACATCCCTCAGCGCCTTTTGCGAAATGCCGCACTTGTACTCCTGCCCGGAGGCCGGGTGCGGCGCCGGCTTTCCCCTATCATACCAATACATATGGTGTAGTATGCCCAAAAGAAACTACAATATTTAGTAACAGGAAAAATAGTTTGATTTTTCTTCGATTTTTCGCAAAAAAAGCTTGACATTCGACATCCGCAGTGCTATATTAAGCAAGCTGTCGCGTGACGGCAGGCACAATTGAAAAGCGGGTCAAAAAACTTTTTTCTGGAAAAGTTAAAAAAGTAGTTGACAAAGCGAAACAAAAGTGCTAATATAAACAAGCTGTCGCCGATGAGGCGGGAGCGAGAGTGTACCTTGAAAATTGAACAATGTAAGAACAAAGCTTATGCTAAATAAGCACCAGAAAAGGGTTCTTTAGAGTCGAAAGACTCGAAAAACAATTTCTTTTGAGAGCTGAGAAAGCTATTCAAGAATTAGATTTTAACGGTGAAAGCCGCTAAGATACAATTTATTGAGAGTTTGATCCTGGCTCAGGATGAACGCTGGCGGCGTGC
>CAZPLL010000037.1:0-17620 GCA_964587485.1 uncultured Oscillospiraceae bacterium
ATAGACCCTTATAGGGTCTGCTCAAACCACCGGTTCAACCGGTGGTTTTGATTAAAATATTTAATTTGAAATGAGTTATCAGTCTGCGACTCCGTTATAGAGCTGGTGGAATTCCTCGAGCGTCAGGCCGTTTTCCATGATGTACGTTGCTGCTTCGACACCGACATAGCGGTAATGCCACGGCTCATACATGACGCCGGTGATATCGCCCTTGCCGTTGGGGAAGCGGAGGATGAAGCCGTACTCGTGGCAGTGCTGTACCATGTACTGGTAGGTCGCGGTGGGCTCCACGTCCTGCCACTTTTTGGTGGCTCTGTAGACGTCGGTGATGTCACAGCAGAGTCCGGTCTGGTGCTCGCTGCAGCCGGCGGGCATGGTGATGTACAGGCCGTCGGAGCCCTTGCCGTCGGTACAGCCGTTATTGTTGCAGATGCGGATGAAGTTCGCCGCCTGCTCATCATAGCTGCGGTAGCCGGAGGAGAGATACACAGGAAGCCCCTGATCTATGGCGTCCTGAGCAAAGTCGATAAGGGCATTCGCTATACGCGAGTCCACGGGACACTGACTGTCACTGATATACTCAAGCGAGGACGGGGCATACTGGTCGATGGAGTTATCCCCGTTTACGAGCACGAACTCCCAGCTTGTGATATCAATATCCGGCGGGGTGGGAAGCCCTCTTGCGAGTGCCTTTCCCTCCGGTGAGGCAGGGTCGGGCGTAGGCTCCGGTGTGGCCTCCGGCTCGGTCACGTCCTCCTCCGGCTCCTCCGTTGCGTCGCCTTCGTCTACAGGCTCGTAAACGGGCGTCTTGTTTTTTCGCTCCTCAATGCGCCTGTCAACATCACTGCCCATGGTCCAGTTCGTGCAGCGCATATATGAATAAATTCCGAAGATCACCAGCAGGATAATGCCGACGACCTTGCGGACAGTACGTTTTGCATCCATTTGAAACGCCTCCTTGCAACGTGATAATACCATTTTGCCCCGCACAGGTCAACTTAATTTTGCTTGATACGGTCGGGGGCATCTGTTATTATTGAGGCGGAAGGAGTGAGAAGCATGAAAATCACATGGCACGGCCACGCGTGCTTTACAATTGAGACTGACGCGGGCAGCGCGGTGCTTGACCCCTATGCGCCCGGCAGTGTGCCGGGGCTGAGGCTCCCAGGGCTGTGCGCGGACGAGGTGATTTGCAGTCACGACCACAGCGACCACAACGCCGCCGGAGAGATCCGCCTTACCGGAAAAACGCCGACATACGCAAAAACACTGATACCCTGCTTCCATGACAACAGGCGCGGCGCACTGAGAGGGGATAACCGCATCACGCTTATCGAGGCGGAGGGACTGCGAGTTGCTCATATGGGTGATATCGGGCATGAGCTCTCACAGGAGCAGATCGCCGCCATCGAGCGCGTTGACGTGCTGATGATACCCGTCGGCGGCTTCTATACCATAGACGGCGGGACGGCCGCACGGATGGCAAGGGCGCTCGGGGCGGGGGTCATCATCCCCATGCACTACCGGGGCGCGGGCTTCGGCTATGATGTGCTTGCCACCGTAGAGCCTTTCGCGGTCGGATTTGACGATGTTCGCCGGCTTGACGGCAATGTGCTTGAGGTGGACAGCCGGAACGACGGCGCGGTGTATGTCCTCAAATGCCCCGTGGACTGAAATGATGAGATAAAAACAATACCCCCGCCGCTTTGGTCAATGAGCGGCGGGGGTATGAGCATTCAAATGAGAGAGCCGGAGGGCGCTGAGAAAACGCGGACGGCATCACTGCGCGGCCTGCCTGCGGCGAAGGCTTAGACAGTCGGCGATCATGGCGATGAACTCACTGTTGGTGGGCTTGCCCTTGATATTCGACACGGTGTAGCCGAAGAATCTCTGGAGCGTTTCAATATCGCCCCTGTCCCACGCCACCTCAATGGCATGACGGATGGCACGCTCAACGCGGGAGGGCGTTGTACCGTACTTCTTCGCGACCTCGGGATAGAGCACCTTGGTGACGGCGTTTATCATTTCCATGTCGTTTATGGTGAGGATGATGGCCTCGCGGAGATACTGGTAGCCCTTGATATGGGCGGGCACGCCGATCTCGTGGATAATGTCCGTGACAACGGCCTCAAGCTCTGCTTCCTTTCGCGCGGCGGCGGAGGAGGCATTAAAGTCATATCCCATGCCGTTGTCGGCGGCGGAGGACTCACTGCAGAGCTGACGGATGCGCGAGAGTATTGTGGAGGTGTCGCACGGCTTGGGGATGAAATAGTCCGCGCCCAGCGCGGAGCAGTCGGCCACGACCTTTTGCGTGACGAAGCCCGAAACCACGATGACCCCGCAATTCGGCGCAAGCTCCGGTATACGGCGCAAAACCTCCAACCCGTCCACCCTCGGCAGTACCAGCTCAAGCAGAAGTATATCCGGCTCAAGCTCGGTTATAAGAGACAGGGCTTCCGATCCGTCAGAGGCGATCCCGGCTATTTCGAGATCGCCCTCGGCAGATATGCGATCTGCCAGCAGAGAAGAAAAGTCCATGTTTGAATCTACGATAAGAATACGCGACCTGGTTTCCATAATTATTAATCCTCCCAAAACGATATGGAACAAAAATATGCCCGAAAGGCATTTTTTACCGTTGTGTCGCATTAAATGTAGCATATAGTGCCGTTTTAGAACAACAAAAATCTGTCGAAAACAAAAGACTTCTTGTTGACATAATATACCGGGGCTCGACATATTGCAACAGAGTGCGAGAAAAAACGCCACCGGAAAATTCCGGTCAATGTAGAATTTTGTCGAAGGGAAGAACAATAAAAAAGCCGGAGACTTTCAAAAGGTTCAAACGAGCTTTTCGATATGCTGTCTGCTCACGGCTCGCCGTAGAGGAGCTCAAACGTCTCGTAATGGTCGCCCGTGTAGTAGATGAGTCCGTCGTTTGAGAAAACTATACGCTCCGCGCCGCGTGAGGAGGCGCCCAGCGTACCGATATCGCACTCGGTCCACTGCCGCCCGTCCTTATCCGGGAGCGCGCCCTCGTAATTGCCGAAGCGATTCCCGCCGATGCATTTCCCGGGGAGATATTTTTCAACTGAGCCGCCGCTCCAGCCGGCCGCCTCGGCCTCCTTTTTTGTGACGTAGTTTGAGGGGAGCGTGCCGTAGGTGTGGATGTAGAGCGCTACGTCCTCCTTTGAATCGTAGACACCGTATTCGTCGATGAGCGGTGCCGATGACGGCTCTTCCGCGCTGTCGTCAGAGACGGCCGCGCTCTCGTCGGGAAGCTCCGCAATGCCGTCGACAGGCTCGAAAACACCGACCGTCGCGTCGCCCGGTGTGTCTCGAAGAGCTCCGTTAAAGAGTCCGAACAGCGCTGCCAGAAGCAGTACGGCAAGCGTCAGTATAGTCGTTCTTTTCGTATTCTTCATCGTTCGATACCTCCTGTGCGCGTCGGGAAAATGATACCATGCTTTGACGGGAAGTTCAATGAAATATTACGGGATATCGAAAAATACGGCAGGCTGAGACAGCAAAAAAGCTTATATGAACTTTTTTTACAGGCTTGGACTATTGACTTCACCGCGTAAAATGAAATATACTTGAGGCAGTCGAAAGCTGCCCATGTGGGGCAGAGACAGCGGGGGAGCGCGAGGTACGCGGCCCCGGCGGGAAGGATAAGCTATGGAAAGAGACGAAAATTCCCTGTTTGAAAAGGCGGTCTACGGTCTGAGAGAGGCGCTGATAAGGTGGCGCGTGCCGTACTTCACGGCGATAGCGGCGGGTCTGCTGTCATATATGTTCGCGTTCACCAACAAGCTCGTGAACCACGACGAGATAAGCTGTCTCTTCGGCAAGGGGATGGACATATCCTCCGGGCGCTGGGGACTTGACCTCATCAGGGTGATGTTCCCGGATTACTCCATGCCGTGGCTGTACGGCGCGGTGAGCCTCCTGCTGCTTGCGGCGGCGATATGCCTGATGCTCAGCGTGCTCAAGATAAAAAACAGGGTGCTTCAGGCAGTGCTTGCCGCGGTGATCATCACCTTCCCGGCGCAGATCGACACCTTCCTTTATATGTTCGTCAGCAGCTCCTATGCGGTGGCGGTACTGCTTGCGGTGCTGTCGGCGTGGCTTTTCGCGCGGGAGACGCGGGGGCGCTGGCTCATCTGTCCGGCTCTGCTTGCCCTCTCCATGGGGATTTATCAGGCGTATCTCGCCCTGCCCGCGAGCCTGCTCGTGCTGTACCTCATAAAGCGCTGTATGGACGGGGACGACTGCGGGGAGATTTTCCGCGACGGGCTTCGGTATGTCGGGATGCTCGCGGCGGGAGTGGCTGTATACTGCGTCGTGCTGGCGCTGACGCTCTTTATTTCCGGGGAAACGCTCAACGGCTACGCCGCCGACGGCCTCGGCGAGAACGGACTGCTCCACGGCCTTGTGCAGGCGTATGCCATCTTCCCGAGACTGCTTTTCCGCGGTTGGTTCGGCTATGTCACTGAGGGACTGTCGCGGGCCATGAACTGCGTGTGCGTGTTTTTCGCGGCGATAGAGCTGCTGGCGGCGTTCATCCGAATGAAGGAGGGAAAGCGCCGTGGGCTCTTTGTACTGCTGGTGGTGCTCTTCCCGCTGAGCATAAGCTTCATCTATCTCATCACCGCCACCGTCCACACGCTCGTGCTGTACGGCTTTATCTCCGTTTACCTGCTGTTCGGCGTGCTTGCCGACGGGCGGATCGACCCGCGCCGCAGATTTGAAAAGGACGTGCTCCTTGCGGCCATGACGCTCATAACGCTCAGCAACGTGACCTTCGCCAACTCCGTCTATCTCAAGCAGTATCTCCAGTATGAGAATGCCATGGCGTTTTATACCGAGGTCGTGACGCAGATAAAGATGCACGAGGACTATGACCCGGACTGCGCTGTTGCCGTGATCGGGGATGCCGATGCCACGCTCTATACTGAGGAGGAGATATCCGGGCATTACATGGCCGGAATGTATCCCACGCTCGTGAATGTGTACAGCCGCGAGGACTTCATGCGCTATTATGTCGGCTTCGACGTGGGGTACGCCTCCTATACCGAGAAGCTTGAGATCGCGCAGACGGAGGAATTTGCCTCCATGCCGACCTATCCCAACGGCGGCTCGATACAGCGCATCGGGGACTATATGGTAGTCAAGCTGGGAGAATGAAAGAACAATACGAAATACCCCGGGCGGGCGACGTACTGTCGCCCGCCCGGGGGTTTATCGTCGGGTGTCATTCTATTTTTATGCTGTGCTTTTTGCCGTCAAGCTCATAGCTTACGGAGAGTCCGTCGTCGGCGTTGACAGTGACGTTCTCCGCGTCGCGGATACGCAGGAGCTCACGGTAAAACTCCTTTGCCCCGTCGCTGTAGTCGCCCATGTTGTCGGAGGTAAGGAAAAGCCCGCCGAACAGGGCGTTCACCGTCGCAAGGATGCGCTTCTGCTCGGGAGTGAGCTTTATGTTGTCCTCGCGCAGGAAGAACACATCCGGGTCGCTCAGATACGCGCGGCCGTTGAGCTGACGGCGGAAGATGCTGTTGCCGATGGCCTGACGGGTGGAGACGCGCTCGCGGTGAATTTTCTGCATGATCCATGTGTCGTTCCAGTCAAGCCCCACGTCACAGCTTATCCGGCAGTAATCCACCAGACCGAACGCCGGCATGACCGGCACTCCGCAGCCGAGAATGAGCTTCTCACCGCAGACACGGCGCAGGAATTCCATCGCGCGCGTCATGCGTCCGGCGCGGCTCTCGCGCTCGTTGCCGAAGGGCGCGGCGCCGTACAGAAAGTCGAGCTTCACAAGGTCAAAGCCCCACTCGTCGAAAACACGGCGGAAACAGCGAACAAGATAATTCATACATTCGGGGTTGTCGATGTCGAGCGAGTAGAAGCCGCCCCAGTTACAGCCGCAGTACCACTCCTCCCCGTCGTGGCGGTAGAGCCAGTCGGGGTGCTCGCGCATGAGCCTTGAGCCGCGCTGACACACGAACGGCGCAAGCCACAGACCCGCCTTGAAGCCCTTTTCATGGATGGCGTCTACCGCGGCCTTCATGCCGTGGGGGAATTTTTTCGTGTCAACGTCCCAGTCGCCGACGGCAAGCTCCCATCCGTCGTCTATCTGGAAGAGGTCGCCGGGGGAGAGCACCCCGGCACAGCCCGCAAGGTCGTCCATTATGCTCTTTTCGCTGATCTTCAGATAGCGGTTGTACCAGCTTGAATAGCCGGTGAGCTTCTCGCTTGTGCGGGGCTTTATGCCCATCGTGCCGAACCAGCCGTCGAACACCTCGTCCTCGCCGCCCTCGGCAAAGTAGAGGTCGAACGCATGAAACTCACCGCCACAGCGCACGCCCTCACAGTCGCGCCGGAGATACAGTACGCCTTTGTTCGCGTCGTAGCGGAGCATGGTGTAGCCCGGTCGCTCGTCGAGAGAGGCGATGAGCCTGAAGCGCTCGCCCAGGCGGAAATAGCACCAGCTTTCGCCGTGGGAGACGCCTTTCTTCTGCGGGTATTCGGCAAAGTACACGTCGCCGTAGCGGTCAAGACCGAAATGGCGCACGGCAGGGCGTGGCAGATGGCTCAGGCCGCGTATTTTGTCGTTCTTCCCGAGCTCGGGGCAGTATGTCCATGTCTGGAAGCCGTTCATGAATATCTTCTCATCATCGGAGACGGTGAGCGGGAGCTCCGCCGTGACCGAGACAAGCCTGCCGACGGGGAGCGTTTCGACGATGCGTACCTCGCCGCGGGGTCCCTCGCGACTGCCCGCGACCTCGCAGCCGTCCTCAAGTGTGATTTTATAAGTTATCATTTCCGAACCTCCCGTATTTCAAATTCAAGTGTTACCGACTCGGTCTGCGCCGTGGAGACGGTCAGCCGCGCACTGCCCGCGCGTCCGAGCGTGCGGATATATGTGCCGCACATACCGCCCTCGGCTGTCACGACGTCCGGCCCGACGAGCTCCGCGTCGCCGCTTATTTCAAGCTTCACTGGGAGCTGGGCGTAAACGGCGGTGTTGCCGTATTCGTCGTTTATCCGTATGCGAACGGAGGTCATGTCGTAGCTGTCCCCCTCGGTGAGCACGGAGGAGCCCGCGACCGCCTCGATGTGGAGGGCACTGCCGGGGCAGAGCGTGCGGCTCGCGACGGTCTCCCCGCCGCGCTTCGCGTCAAAGCGCCAGCGCGTGGCCTCGCCGCCCCAGTTGCTCACATATTTGCCGTAGAGCGCAACTCCGTCCGCAAAGCTCAGCCCGTAGCGCAGCATACACCAGCCCATCTTCAGAAGATCCTTCGGCGGCATGGCCGCAAAGCCGTGCTCCGCCGCGGAGAGGAGGCATTGGCGCAGGAGCTCGGCCTTTCTGCCGGTGAAGCCCTCCTGCGTTTCGAGGAGACACCCGATGGTGTCGTCGGCCTTTATCGGGCCGTGGCTCAGCCCTTTCCACTGCGTCGGGCGGAAGGAGGCAACGTAGTTATCGTTCTTGTAGAGCTCCACCTCGTCCGCGTTCGTGAATATATACACGTCTCCGATGTTCCCCGCCGGGTAGTCGCCGATATCCATGGAGGAGCCGATCTCCAGCACCTCGCCCCCGTCCCCCTGTGAGGCGTAAACGGCGGCGGCAAGCTTCGGGTTGCGGAAGGCGTCCATGACGCCGTGGTAGCACACCCTGTCGCCGGAGCCGAAGTCCTTGTGCGTGGGGTAGTCGAACATACACCAGCCGAATACCCCCGCGTGCTCGCCGTCGGAGAGCGCCGCGTCGAGCACCCGCGCGTGGCGCAGGGCGTGCTCCTGCCGCTTCTCCCACGGGTCAAAGGACTTGGTGGGGAACATATGGCCGTTGCACTCGGATATTATCAGCGCCTTGCCCATGTCCGACGTGACCTTTTTCTTCGGCTTACAGCCGGGAGTCCTGCCGTTGTGGGAGAAGTCGTTATATGAATATACGTCCTCAAGAAGACTGCTCTTTTCGATATATCTCACGCCGGAGGTGGCGCGGCTCGGATCAAGGGCGTGCGCGACGGCGTTGGTGCGCTCATAGAGGCCGTCGTCGTCCGCGCTCTCGTTTATCCTGACGCCCCAGAGAATGATGCTCGGGTGGCTGCGGTACTGCATGACCATCTCGCGGGTGTTCTCCACGGCCTGAGCCTTCCACGCCTCGTCCCCGATGTGCTGCCAGCCGGGGATCTCCGTGAATACGAGCAGTCCCAGCCTGTCGCACTCGTCAATGAAGTGGCGGCTCTGCGGGTAGTGGGAGGTGCGCACGGCGTTGCACTGAAGCTCCGCCTTAAGTATGCGCGCGTCCTCACGCTGAAGGCGCCCGGGCGCGGCGTAGCCCACATACGGATATGACTGGTGGCGGTTCAGGCCGCGCAGGAAGAGCTTTTCGCCGTTTAGATAAAAGCCGTCCGGGCGAAATTCCGCCGTGCGAAAGCCGAAGTCCGTGCGCGAAACGTCCGCGACTCGCCCATCGCTCATGAGGCTGACCTCAAGCGAGTAGAGCTTCGGACTCTCGACGCTCCACGGCTCCGCGTCGGGTACGGTGAGAACGGCATCCGCGCCCGTGCCCTCGGCTACGCAGTGCCTGCCGTCGAGTATGCGGAGCTTCACCTCGCCCCCGCCGGAGACGGTGGTTCTGACCTCCGCCGTGTCGAGCGCGGGGGTGGAAACGTATACATCGGCTATGTAATTGCGCTCCCTCACGTCGAGCCATGCCTCGCGGTACAGCCCGCCATAGGTGAGATAGTCGATGACAAAGCCGAACGGCGGTATCTCCGGGTTCTCCGTGCAGTCGAGCCGGACGGCGACGCTGTTCTCGCCGCCGGGAACGACGTGCTCGCTTATCTCCACGCTGAACGCCGTGTAGCCGCAGAGATGGGTGAGGAGCTCTCTGCCGTTCACATACACCGTCGCGATGTGCGCCGCCCCGTCAAAGCGGAGAAAAATGCGCTTGCCCGCGTACGCCGCCGGGATGTCAAGCGTGCGGCGGTAGCCGCAGACCGTCTCGTAATGCGCGGGAGTCGCGTAGTGGAGCGGTATTTCACCGACCGTGTGGGGGAGGCGCACCGTTTCGTATTCTCCGGTGCCGAGAGGAAAATCGTCGCTCCAGCGGGGCGTGAACTGCCAGCCATCGCAAAGGCTTATCATGGCGTTACCTCCGTATAAATATATATAGGTGGATAATCAGGCGGGATAATGCTCCCGGTCACCCCACATTCTATCACACGGACGGAGGAACAGACAAGGGGCTTCACTTTTTTTAATTACGCGGCGGGAGTAAAAAAGTGTTAAATAATTTTTTACAATTATACAAAAAACCATATAGTGGCGTATTACAATTTTATGCAGTTTATTTTACAGAAAAAAGTTGTGTTTTCCTTGCAATGGCTCATTTTTTGTGTTATAATCTCAAAAAGCTTAATTTCAGGCGAAACTGCTTTAAATCGCTAAAGCAATTATTTATTTGTTTATTACATTGACTTCGGCGGATATCCCGTGTTCCCGCGCCTCCGGCGTGGGGGTTAGGGGACATTGGGCGAAAGAAATGTGATAATATAATCATTCCGAATAGGAGGACAAAAAATGAAGAAATTCTTCGCACTGCTTCTTGCTGTTGCTATGGTATTCAGCCTGGCAGCATGCGGACAGTCCTCTGCTCCCGCAGAGACTCCTGCCGAGACTCCCGTCGAGGCGACCGCAGAACCCAAGACCGTGAAGGAAGACGTCATCGTCGGTACCTCTACCGAGGCTAACGGCGACTGGGCCTACGCAGCATTCACCAGCTCCATCAATGCGACCGACCAGGATGTTATCTTCCTCACCGACGACTACAACACCGTTACCTCCAACGAGGGCGGCGACTACGTTCTCAACGAGACCGTAGTCAAGAGCTATGAGCGTACCGAGGACGAAGACGGCAACGCTACCTACACCTTCACCATCAACGAAGGTCTGGTGTTCAACAACGGCGATCCCATCACCGCTGAGAACTTCGTCGCATGGACCCTGTTCGTTCTGAGCCCCGCAGGCAAGGAAATGGGCACCATCTCCACCACCTACAACATAATCCCCGGCGGCCCCGAGTACAAGGACGGCACTGTCAACTACCTCGCGGGTGTTCGCCTCATTGACGAGTACAGCTTCTCCGTGACCGTTCTGGCCGAGGGCTACGACGGCAACGCATACCTGCCCTACTACTACGATCTGGGCTATGCCGGAGCACAGTGCGTCAACCTGACCTACTGGTTCGGCGAAGGCTGGCACGTCGCAGATGACGGCGAGGGCGCATACCTCGTCAACGACAACGGCCTCGACTTCACCGTCGAGAACATTGGCGACACTCTCTCCGCCGCTCAGTACGCGACCTCCGACCGTGTCACCACCGGTGCCTACAACCTTGTGAGCTTCGACAAGTCCTCCAACCAGATCACTCTCGAGCTCAACCCCAACTACGCCGGCGACTTCCAGGGACAGAAGCCCACCATCAAGAAGATCGTCATCGTCAAGACCGAGGATGATACCGTTATCGACACCATCGCTACCGGCGGCATCGACCTCTACTCCGGCATCGCCGACGGCTCCCAGGTCAACGCTGTTCTCGACCTGATCGAGTCCGGCGCTATCGACTCCGACTACTGCCAGTACGACCGTGCAGGCTTCGGTTACTTCTCCTTCGCCTGCGACTTCGGTCCCACCCAGTTCACCGAGTTCCGTCAGGCAGTCGCAATGCTGCTCGACCGTAACGAGTTCGCGAACACCTTCTGCCAGGGCTGGGGTGGCGTTGTCCACGGTCCTTACTGCACCGCGTTCACCATGTACAACGACTCCAAGGAGCTCTTCGCAGAGAAGATCAATACCTATGACTACAACCCCGATGGCGCTGTTGAGCTTCTGAAGTCTATCGGCTTCGTCTACAATGCAGACGGCACCGACTATGTTGACGGCAGTGGCCTGCTCCGTTACAAGGAAGTCACCGAGGAAGAGGCTCAGTACTACGATGATTTCAACGTCACCGTTGACGGCAAGATCCTCATGCCCGCAGTCATCAACTGGGCATCCTCCGAAGGCAACTCCGTCTCTGACCTGCTCTCCACCATGCTCGCCAACGGCGAAGCCACCAAGCTGGCCGGCGTAGAGATCAAGCAGAACGTCATGACCTTCCCCGAACTGCTCAACTACATGTACCGTCAGGACGCTTACGGCCTCGGCGGTGACTACAGCGTACCCACCTACAACATGTTCAACCTGGCTACCGGCTGGAACGCTGGCGTTTACGACTTCGCGTTCAACTGGACCACCGACCCCGCATATCTGGCTGACGGCTACAACGAGCTGCACCTCTACGATGAGGAGCTCGACAGGCTCTCCATGGATATGGTTTACGGCGTCGAGCCCGGTGACTACGACACCTACCTCGACATGTGGCAGCAGTACGTTCTCCGCTGCAACGAGCTCCTGCCTCAGGTTCCTCTGTACGCCAACATCTACGTCACTGTATACCCCAACTCCATCACTAACTATCAGGAAGGCCCCTTCTGGAGCTACAGCCGCGCACTTCTGTACGCAGATTACGCTGCCTGATAATTTCAGGGTATAAGCAAAACATTGGTGAGAGGTCTCCCTCAAAAGGGAGGGAGACCTCTCGTTTTTCAGTGTTAGCGATAGGACTTTTTTGCCTGCAAAGACAGAAAAAACTGCCCTGACCCCGAAAACAGCAGGACAGTTTTTTCCGTCTTTGCGGTTTCAAAAACAGAAAATTGCAGATGTGACATACATATAAGGAACGGAGGCCGAAGAGATATGAAGAAATATCTTCTGAAGCGTATCGTGTATCTTATACTGGTATTCTTTGTGGTATCGGTCATGATGTACGCGATTTATAATCTTATCCCCAGCGACCCGGCTCTCGTGCAGATGGAGCCGCTCAGAAAATCACTCAAGCCCGACGAATGGCAGAGACAGTATCAGGAGCTTCGAGAAAAGCTCGGCCTGAACGCGCCCCTGCTTACCCGCTATGCCCGGTGGATGGGCTTCATAAAAGACGTTGACGGTACCTTCAACGGTATGCTCCAGGGCAACTTCGGCTATTCCATCAGCTACAAGCGCGATGTTATAGACATAGTCGGAACACCAATGCTAAATACGATATTGCTGAACCTGATTTCAACGATACTGACTTTGGCGATCACTATACCTCTGGGTATCTACTGCGCCGTCCATGCGCGCTCCGCGGGTGACAGCGCCATCCAGGCGACCACCGTTGTGGGATACAGCCTGCCGACCTACCTTATTGGTATATTATTCATTTATATATTTGCGGTGCTGCTGCGCTGGTTCCCGACCGGCGGCGCCAAGACACCCGGCTCTACATATGTCGGCATGCAGGAATTCCTTGACAGAATGTACTATATGTGCCTGCCGGTGCTGGTGCTCGTGTTCACCGGCCTTGCGGGTATGACGCGCACGGTTCGTGCCGCCATGATAGACACTCTCAGCCAGGACTACATCCGCACCGCCCGCGCAAAGGGTCTGCGTGAGAAGGTCGTTATCTACAGCCACGCATGGCGCAACGCTCTTCTGCCTGTCTCCACCTCCATCATGGGCTGGATGATAAGTGTGTTCACCGGCGGCTCCCTCGTTATCGAGACTACCTTCGCCCTCAACGGCACCGGTAAGCTCTACTGGAGCGCGCTCAACACCACCGACTACGAGCTGGTGCTCGCAATGCAGATGTTCTATACGCTGGTCAGCCTTGTCGGCGTTCTGCTCACCGACCTGAGCTACACCCTTGTTGACCCGCGTGTACGCATAGATAAGTAAAGGAGGCTGTGTTATGAATAATGAAAAGAAAAACACCTCCTCCGGGAAGGAATTCTTCCTCTGGCGCTGGATAAAGAGAGCCTTCTTCCCCAACGCGGAGACCGATATCTACACCGAGGAGCAGCTTCAGAGCCCCGGCCGTGTCGTGTTCCGTAACTTCTTCTCAAAGCCCGTTTCCGTCGTTGCGCTCGTGCTTTTCCTGCTGATCGCGATTTTTGTTTTCGTCGCGCCTCACTATGTTACGCTCGACCTCGGCGAGCAGGACAGTACCCTCGTCAACCTCGCGCCCGGCTATAACATGATGGACTATCCCGACGATCTCGTGAAGAACGGCATCGCCGACATCTCCGTCGGCACCAACTATGCCATCGGCGCCGACGTTCAGGGTAACATCTACGTCTGGGGCAAGAGCAAGGTCACCAAGATCATCGACATCGGCGACATTCCCGAAGAGGTTAAAAATGCCAAGATAGTCAAAGTCGCCGCCGGTTCCGACCACGCGCTCGCGCTCGATGAAGAGGGTACCCTCTATGCATGGGGCAACAAGCGTCTCGGCCAGATAGATCTCCCCTTTGAGCTTCAGACCAATAACCGCAACCACAAAATGAACATCGTCAAGATCCTCGCCTCCAACCAGTTCTCCGCCGCTCTCACCGAGGACGGACAGCTCTTCCTGTGGGGCAACAAGAACTTTGTCGACCTTGACGTTAAGACCGCCATGCAGGGACATATCAAGGATGTTGCTCTCACCATGAGCGCGTTCGTTGTCCTCCTTGATGACGGCAGTGTGCAGTGCGCGAACTACACCGCCTCGAGCACCGTCACCAAGGTTCCCGAGAATGTTCAGTCCGATGTTCTCTCCATCGTCGGCAGCAGTAACTCCGTCGCCGCGCTCAAGTCCGACGGCAGTGTTGTCGTGTGGGGTGCGTGCACAAAGAATGAGAATATCGTTCCCGAGTTTGCCTCTCCCGCAGTCGAGATCGAGGGCGGCCGTTACCACTACGCGGCCCGTCTCGAGGACGGCAGTATAGTCGCCTGGGGCTCCGACAGGTATAAGCAGTGCAGCGTTCCCGACGCCGTCGAGGAGGCCGACATACAGAAGATGTTTGTCGGCGCGTTCCAGAACTACGCCGTCGACAGCGAGGGCAAGCTCTATACATGGGGTCTCAAGGGCTTCCTCCTCGGCACCGACAACCTCGGACGTGACGTCTTTGCGCGTCTCGTCAACGGCGGCAAAATGACCATGACCATCGGCGCCATCTCCGTTATCATCTCCATGATAATCGGCGTTATCCTCGGCGGCGTAGCCGGTTACTTCGGCGGCGTAGTCGATATGGTAATCATGCGTATCGCGGAGGTCGTTTCCAGTATGCCGTTCATTCCGTTTGCGATGATCCTCTCCGCCGTCCTTGGCACGAAGGTCACCGTCGAGCAGAGAATGTATATCATAATGGTCATATTGGGCATCCTCTCCTGGCCGGGACTCTGCCGCCTCGTGCGTGCGCAGATGTTCTCCCAGCGCGAGCAGGAGTATGTCATCGCCGCGAAGGCACTGGGCGTGAAGGAGAGCAAGATAATCTTCTCCCACATCATCCCCAACGTCATGAGCGTCTGCCTCGTCAGCATCACCCTGTCATTCGGTACCTCCATGCTGACCGAGTCCACGCTCTCATACCTCGGCTTCGGCGTCCCGCTGCCTACCCCCACCTGGGGCAATATGCTCACCGGTGCCAACAACAGCGTCACCATCCAGAACTACTGGTGGAACTGGGTGTTCGTCGGCGCTATATTCGGCATTACCTGTATCTGCATCAACCTTATCGGCGACGGTCTGCGCGATGCGCTTGACCCCAAAGTTAACGGAAGATAAGGAGGCGGAGAAATGGCTAAGAATTTACTTGAAGTTAAAGATCTGCACACCTATTTCAATACCAGACGCGGTACGATAAAGGCGGTCAACAACGCCTCCTACTCCGTCCGTCCCGGCGAAACGCTGGGCATCGTGGGCGAGTCCGGCTCCGGCAAGAGCGTCTCCGCTATGAGCATTCTCCGTCTTCTGGACGAAAACGGCTATATTGCCGGCGGCGAGATATTCTTCGACGGCAAGGATCTCACCAAGATCTCCAAGGAGGAGATGTACAAGATCCGCGGCAATGATATCTCCGTCATTTTCCAGGAGCCCATGACCAGCCTTAACCCGGTGTTCACCATCGAGAAGCAGCTATCCGAGGTCTTTATAGTCCACCAGAATATGGACAAAAAGACCGCGGCGGAGAAGTCCGTGGAGATGCTCGCAAGCGTCAAGATACCCAACCCGCACATCGTTGCCAAGCAGTATCCGCACCAGCTCTCCGGCGGTATGCGCCAGCGTGTCATGATAGCCATGGCTCTGGCCTGCCAGCCCAAGCTCCTCATCGCCGATGAACCCACCACCGCCCTTGACGTTACCATTCAGGCTCAGATACTCCGCCTGATGAACGACCTTAAGAAGGAGCGCGAGACGAGCATAATCTTCATCACGCACGACCTGGGCGTTATCAACCAGATGGCCGACTATGTCGCCGTCATGTACTGCGGTCAGGTGGTCGAGCGTGTACCGGCCCGTGTCATATTCGCGCCCGAGACCAAGTATTCCCATCCCTACACCGAGGGACTGCTGATGTCCATCCCGCGCCTTGACACACCGGCGAATGAGCGGCTTGACGCCATTCCCGGCGCGGTTCCCCATCCGCTCGACCTGCCCAAGGGCTGCAAGTTCGCGCCCCGCTGCAAGTATGCCACGGAGAAGTGCCTCTGTGAGGAGCCTCCCATGACCCGCATCTCCGACAATCAGGAGATCCGGTGCTTCTATCCCAACAAGGAGGAACGTCAAAATGGCTGAGCAGAAGAAAGTTTTATTGAAGGTCACGAACCTTAAGCAGTATTTCCCCCTCAAGCAGAAGGGTATGTATGTCAAGGCCAACGACGGCATTGACGTTGAGATCTACGAGGGCGAGACTCTCGGTCTTGTCGGTGAGTCCGGCTGCGGCAAGTCCACCTTCGGACGCACTCTGCTCCAGCTCTACAAGCAGACCGACGGACGCACCATGTACTACGGCCGTACTCTGGACGAAATGGCGCCCAAGTACGTCCGCGACACTATAAAGAATTTCCCCAAGCTTCGCGAGAGACTCAAAAAGCTTGAGGAGAAGCGTGAGGCCGCGGAAAAGGCGTTTGAAAACGCCTCGCCCGATAAGCTTGCCACCCTCCACGAGGAAATGGTGCATAGCCAGCGCGCCGCTGACGCGGCATATCTGGATCTCGTCAATATTCTGGGCGGCTTCATCACCGTCGAGGATATCGCGCCCGTGCAGGAAGCCTTTATGGAAGCCGAAAAGCTCTCCGTCAAGCTCTCCAAGGCGAGCATGAAGCGCCTCCCTGCCGAGTCCAAGCTGCTCGACTGCGAGTATCTTGCCGAGAACAAGGGCGGCAGTCAGAAGCGCGTTGACGAGGCAAAGGCGAAGCTTGCCGCCGTTGACAAGGAGATAGAGGACATCCGCGCACAGCTCAAGGTCGCCCACGCGAAGATCGACGAGCTCCGCGCACAGTACGCTGACGACGAGAATTTCGCGAAGTGCGAAGCCTGCCGCGACGACGGCGTTGATCTCGCCCGTCTTACCACCGGTGAAATGCGCCATCTGCGCAGTGACCTCCAGCTCATATTCCAAGACCCGTATTCGTCCCTGAATCCCCGCATGACCGTCGGCCAGATAGTCAGCGAGGGCATGGTGGCGCACAACTATTTCACGCGCCGCAGTCCCCGCCTCCAGGATCACATTATCAAGGTCATGGAAATGTGCGGTCTTGCGCCCTACTTCGTCCACCGCTACTCCCACCAGTTCTCCGGCGGTCAGCGTCAGAGAATCGGTATCGCCCGCGCACTGTCCACCGACCCCATGTTTGTGGTGTGCGATGAGGCTGTCTCCGCGCTGGACGTCTCCATCCAGTCTCAGATAATCAACCTTCTTCAGGATCTGAAGGAGCAGAAGCAGCTCACTTATCTTTTCATCACCCATGACCTCTCCGTCGTGAAATACATATCCGACCGTATCGGCGTTATGTATCTCGGCAACATGGTCGAGCTGGCCGACTCTCAGGAGCTTTTCGACAGACCCATGCACCCCTATACCGAGGCTCTTCTCTCCGCCATCCCCACCACCAACGCCGACGACAGCAGAGAGTTGGTCATCCTTGAGGGCGATATCCCGAGCCCGGTCAATCCTCCCAAGGGCTGCAAGTTCCACACCCGTTGCAAATACTGTACCGAGGAATGCAGCAAGATCACCCCGCCGCTCGTCGAGGTCAGACCCAACCACTTTGTGGCCTGCCATCATATGCTCCACACTGAGGACTGAGAAACGTTCGGAGGCTTGAAATGCTTTTCAAACGCAAATATGACCGCGGCGTTGAAGCCATGAAGGACAAGAACCGCGAATATCTCGAAAGTCAGGGCATTGATCCTGTCCCGCCCGAGAAGGAGCAGGAGAAGATAGCGCTGGAGAAGGGCGACCTGCCGGCAATGATAATCTCCGCACTGGCCGTATTCGGACCGATCTTCCTTGTCCTCGGCGGCCTCGTAGCCGTAGCGTGGATATTCCTCAGCTAAGACAACAAGAAAGCTCCCGACCGATTTCCGGTCGGGAGCTTTGAGACTGTCAAAAAACTATAAATAAATCCCACGCGACAGAGTAGCGGGGAAGCGCGAGGGTAGCGAAGCGGCGGAATGGGAGTGAATGATATGCCGGTGGCATAT
>CAZPLL010000038.1:0-17472 GCA_964587485.1 uncultured Oscillospiraceae bacterium
GACAAGGTATCCAGCCTGTTTTGGGATATTGCTATGGAGCTAAAAATCGACAGCGATTTAATGGTGTTCTAAAATGCTCTGCAATATTTGGATTGGTTCTTTGCACGATCGTTGCGGCATTGTGCTTTGTGTTTACAGAGCCTATTGTAAAAATATTTTTGACCGAGGCTACCGCATTGTCGGACGGCATTACTTTTACCCGCATCATGCTTTCGACTGCGTGGCTTTTCGGATTCTTCTATGTGCTTCTGAATGCATTGCAGGCTATGGGAGCAGCAACGCCATCTTTTATTGTTTCTGTATGCCGACAGGGAGTGATTTATATTCCTGCTGTATTTATTATGGGTTCTGTCATTGGTATGAACGGTTTGGTATGGGCACAACCTGTTGCAGATGTGTTGTCACTGGTCATGGTAGTCGTTCTTTTAATCGTGGAGATGAAACGGCGAGCAAATGCAAACGAGAGAAAAGGCTTGACATTGTGAAGCGTGTATGGGGTTGCTTCTGAACTTCCATAGAGCCTGTTATCGTTAAAAAGTATCGAAAAAGGCCTGCAAATTAAGGGGTTTGCAAAAAGAAACCGGACACCAATCGTGATACCCATTGTATCAAAACTGGTGTCCGGTTATGGCGGAGATGAAGAGATTCGAACTCTTGAGGAGCTTTTGACCCCTACACGATTTCCAATCGTGCGCGCTCGACCAACTACGCGACATCTCCGTGTTGCTCAAAAAACAAGCTATTCACTTGTCAGCCTGTGTATTATAATGCACTCCGAGACTAAAGTCAAGGAATATTTTGCGCTTTTCCGAGAAAAATAAACGGGAAAACAATTCGGAGGTATCATGCCTTGAAAATGACGAACGAAGAATACAGAGAATTCTCGGAAAAGCGTGCGCCGCGCTCGAACTGGAAAAGAAATATGCTGTTGGCATTCCTGATTGGCGGGGCGATCTGCTGTATAGGGCAGCTGTTGACAAATATATACGGGTCGCTCGGCCTTGAGGAGGACAGTGTCGCCACGGCGACCTCAGTAACGCTGATATTCCTCGGTGTGCTGTTGACTGGGCTGGGCGTATATGATGATATCGCCCGTGTTGCCGGGGCGGGCACACTCGTCCCCATAACCGGCTTTGCGAATTCCGTCGCCGCGCCCGCGCTTGAGTTCAAGACTGAGGGTCTTGTTACCGGTACCGGCGCGAAGATGTTTATTATAGCGGGGCCGGTGATAGTCTACGGCATCAGCGCCAGCGTGGTTTACGGCCTTATACTGTGCATCGTGGGGTGAAAATGAAAAGAAAGAAAAGGAAGGAAGCGCGCTTCGCCCCGGCTCCCGTGGCGACCGGACACGACGAAAGACCGGAGGAACGCTCTACCGGGGAAACGAACGGAACCAATGCGGCCGCACCCGACGGCATAAGCGGCGACTGGGACTGACGCGCGGAGTTCCGTCACGGTTTAGCCGCCGTACATCGCGGCAATGGTGTTTTCCGCGCAGGAGAGGAAGCGGCGAATGTTTCGCTCGTTGCGGTTTATGTCGTTGACTATCATCCCGAGCTGACGGTAGCACGGGGGATCAAGCGGCAGCGCGCACACCCTGTCGCGTATCCCCTGCATGATGAGCTCGGACAGGACGCTTATCCCGAGCCGATGCTCCACCATGGAGGCAACCATGTCATCCTCAAGATTCGTGTAACGTATGCGGGGGAGAACCTTACGTCCCGGCGCGCTGAAGGCGGGCATTATGTCCATGTCGAAGTCGTTGCCGGGCATGAGGAAATCCTGCCTTGCAAAGCCCTCGACGGGGAAGGACTCACGCCCACCGTCGTAGTCGTCCGGGAGTATGGCCATCAGCTCGTCACTTCTCAGCGGCACCCACAAAAGCCCCTGACAGAGCGCGGACTGATAGCTCACGATGGCGCAGTCGAGCGCGCCGCTTTTCACCTGCTCGTAGATACCGGAGACCGAGGCCATGGTGATGGAGACATCGGTTTCGGGGCTCTCGGAGCGGAAGTTCGAGAGAATGGCGGGGAGCCACTGGCGGGCGATACTGGAATAGGCTCCGACGCGGAGCATGGAGCTGTTGCGCTCACGGATCTGCGCGGCGCGGCGCTCAAGGGCGTCGGCGGCATCAAGAAAATCGTGCATACTGGCGAGAAGCTCCTGACCCGCGGCGGAGAGATGCACCCCGGTCTTTCTCCGTATGAGCAGACTCAGCCCCAGCTCCTCCTCCAGCGCGTTCATCATGTGCGTAAGACCAGACTGTGTATACCCCAGCTCCTGCGCGGCGGAGGTGAGACTGCCGTGCTCGACGGCGGTGAGCAGACTTTTTATTTTTTTACTGTCCATATTGTTAAATATTTCGCTTTCTTATAAATGAACTTATCCATGAGAAAAACTAATTACATACATAATATATTAGAGTTTGGAGAATTGCAACAGCGATGTTATAATTTGTTCGTATTTTTTTGAGAAGAGAGGAATAAATATGGAAAACAATCGCGGTTCATGGGCCAGTAACTTCGGCTTTCTCATGGCGGCCATTGGCTCCGCGGTCGGTCTCGGCAACATCTGGGGCTTCCCGTACAAAATGGGTAAAAGCGGCGGCTTTACGTTCCTGATAGTATACCTGCTGCTCGGCCTTTTCGTCGGCCTTGTCATCATGGTGAGCGAGCTTGCTCTCGGCCGTATGACCAGAAAGAGCCCCATTGACGCATATAAGATGGTCTCCAAGAAGTTCGGCTGGATCGGCTGGCTCGCGGTGTTCGCGCCGTTTGTCATCATGTCGTTCTACTCCGTCCTGGGTGGCTACGTTCTTCAGTACATATCACTGAATCTGGCCGAACTGGCGTTCGGTCTCAGCGAGATATTCGGCACCGCCGTCACCGGCACGGCGACCTTCGGCGCAATGCTGAGCAATCCCTTCGGCATGGTGATGTTCACCATCGCATTCATGGTCATGTGCATGGTCATCGTTATGGGCGGCATCTCCGGCGGCATCGAGAAGTTCAACAAGATCGGTATGCCGGCGCTCTTCTTCATGCTCATCGTTGTCATCATCAAGGCGTGGACTCTCCCCAACGCTGTTGAGGGCTTGAAGTTCATGTTCGTCCCCGGCTACGCGGTCTCCGCCGGCTTTATTGAGGAGGCTCCCGACCTCATCACCGTTCTCGGCACTGCCGGCGGCCAGATGTTCTTCTCACTGTCTCTTGCGATGGGCGCGATGATCACCTACGGCTCCTACCTTGACAGTGGAGAGAATCTGCTCAAGAACTCCGCCATCATTGTCGTCTGCGATACTGTCGTTGCGCTGATGGCAGGTCTTGCGGTCATCCCCGCCGCCGTTGCCAACGGCATTAACAGCGGCGTTCCCGTCAGCGAAATTTCCCTCGGCGGCCCGAAGCTCCTCTTCGTCACGCTCCAGGACGTTTTCTCCAACATGGGTCCCGTAGGCCCCCTGTTCGGTATCATCTTCTACACGCTCGTGCTTATTGCCGCCGTCTCCTCCGCCATCTCCCTCATGGAGGTTCTGGCTACCTACTTTATAGATAAAAAGCTTGAAAAGGGTCTCGAGCCCAACCGCAAGAAGATCACTCTCTGGATATCCCTTGCCATCACTGTTCTCGCCACTCTCGTCGCGGCCGACGGTCTCGGCAGTAACGGCTTCTCCCCGGCAGACCTGCTGGGTATCCCCGTCACCGCCGACTGGCACGCCGACTGGCTCGACTTCATGGATTGCTGGTCCGAGGGTATCGCAATGCCCGTTGGCGCGATACTGATGGCTCTCATGATCGGCGGAGAGCTCAAGCCCTCCTTCACCCTCAATGAGATCCACAACGGCTGCAAAGCGGCATGGTTCGACCTGTTCTACAAGATCTGCATCACCGTTGTTGTCCCCATCGTAATGGCCTTTGTTCTGGCCGGACAGATCATCACCTTCTTCGGAGCGGGTGCGACTGCCTTCGCGTACATCTTCTCGCTGGCGCTTCTGATAGTGTTCGCTGTGATAGCATACGTTGTCAAGGGCGGGAAAAAGGCGTAAAACCCCACACAGCATATACTCCCGGGCCTGAGGCTTCCCCCTCGGGCCCGTTTTTGCACAGTCTGAACAGGGGCGCGAGAGTCACGCAAAAAATGCAATTTGACCTTTCGCCTGTGTTAAGATAAAATAACTTGCAGAATCGTAAGTAATAGTATATAATAACAGAAACTGACAAAAGATTAACGAACCGAAAGCTGACAATGGAAAGAGCACTTATCAGGATCCGCGGCATCGTGCAGGGCGTGGGCTTCCGCCCGTTTATCCATAAGCTGGTGTTGCACTATGCTTTGCGGGGATATATAAAAAATACCTCCTCTGGCGTTGAGCTGGAGCTTGAGGGGGAACGGACGGAGCTTGAGCGCTTCGTGGCCGACGTGCCGATGAAGGCGCCGAAGCTTGCCGTAATTGAAAGCGTGGAGTGTACCTATTCGCCGGAACTCAGGGGCTTTGACGGGTTTGAGATATTGCAGAGCAGGACGGAGGCGCTTCGCAATACGCTGATCTCTCCGGACATCTGCATATGTGACGACTGTCTGCGCGAGCTCAGAGACAAAAACGACCGCCGTTACAGGTATCATTTTATAAACTGCACCAACTGCGGCCCGCGTTTTACAATTATTAAGGACGTGCCGTACGACCGTTGCAAGACCTCCATGAGTGAGTTTCCCATGTGCCCCGACTGTGAGCGGGAGTATCGGGACATCACGGACAGGCGCTACCACGCCCAGCCGGATTGCTGTCCGGTCTGCGGCCCGAGGGTGTTTTTCATGGACGGGCAGGGGAATGAACTGCCCGGTGACGCGGTGGGGCTTGCGCGAGAGTATGTAAAGAGTGGGCGGATAATTGCCGTCAAGGGTCTTGGCGGTATGCACCTTGCCTGTCGCGCTGATGACCCGGCCGTGGCGGAGGAGCTTCGCCGACGCAAGCACCGCGACGAAAAGCCGTTTGCCGTGATGTGCATGGATGCCGAGAGCGCGGGAAAAATATGCGAGCTCTCAGCGGACGAGGAGCGTATACTGACCGGCTTTCGCCGCCCCATCGTGCTCCTCAAAAAGCGCGTGGAGGGGCTTGAACATCTGAGTGAGAACGGCTTCGTCGGCGTGATGCTGCCGTACACGCCGTTGCACTACCTCCTTTTTGGTGACGATATTGACATGCTCGTAATGACCTCGGCAAACATCTCTGATACGCCGATAATCTATAAGAACGGTGAGGCCGTGGAGAGGCTTCGCGGCATTGCCGACGGCTTCCTTCTCCACAACAGGGATATTCAGACCCGTTGTGATGACTCGCTCTGCTGGGTGATCGACGGGAAGGAATACCCCGCGCGGCGGTCGAGAGGATATGTGCCGTTCCCGGTGAAGCTGCGGGAGAGCGGCGCGGGGATATTGGCCTGCGGAGCCGAGCAGAAGGCGAGCTTCTGCCTCTCAAAGGGCGACTATGTGTTCCCGAGCCAGCATATCGGCGACCTTAAAAACATCGAAACACTTGAAAATTACCGTGAACAGATACGGCATTTCAGCCGTATGTTCGATATAAGACCCGAGGCGGTCGTCTGCGACCTCCACCCGGATTATATGTCCACCGCCCTTGCGGAGGAGTACGCCGCCGAAGCCGGAATACCGCTTTTCCGTGTACAGCACCATTTTGCCCACCTTGCCTCCTGCATGGCGGATAACGGCCTTGACCGGAGGGTCATCGGCCTCGTCTGGGACGGCACCGGTCTGGGTACCGACGGCACGATCTGGGGCGCGGAGTGCCTTGTCGGTGATTTCTCGGGCTTCACGCGCGAGGGGAGCATCCTGCCCATCCCGCTCATCGGCGGCGACAGGGCGATAAAGGAGACCGACCGCGTTGCCTATGCGTTGTTGTCAATGTCAGGCTGTGACGTGAGCGGTATCGACGGCGGCGAAATGTACGGCAAAATGCTCGACGCGGGGCTAAACTGCCCGCTGTCCTCGGGAATGGGGCGCCTCTTTGACGGCATTTCTGCCATTCTCGGTATAAAGACGCATTGCAGCTATGAGGGGCAGGGGGCGATACTGCTTGAAGCCGCCGCCGTCCCGGACGAGGGAGTGTATGACTGGTCGCTCACAGGAGAGCCGCTGATATTTGACTGGCGCGAGACTGTGCGCGCTGTCTGCGACGATATGGAAAGGGGAGTCCCCACGGGCGGCATCGCCTCACGCTTTATGAATACGCTTGTGATGATGGCGGCGGAGACCTGCGTCAGGGTTCGCGAAAAAACCGGACTGAGTGACGTGTGCCTCTCAGGAGGAACATTCCAGAATATGTACCTCATGCGCCGCCTGCCGACAGCACTTGAGGAAAAGGGCTTTACCGTCCACAAGCACAGCAGGGTATCCTGCAACGACGAGGGCATATCCCTCGGTCAGACGGTGATAGCTATGAATAAAATGGAGAACAAAGGATAAGAGTATGTGTCTTGCTGTTCCACTTAGATTAACGGAGGTAAACGGAAACTCCGCCATGGGCGAGGCCATGGGGATGAAGCGCGAGATAAGAGTTGACTTCATCGAACAGCCGAAGGTCGGCGATTATGTGATCGTTCACGCGGGCTTTGCCATTGAGCGTCTGCCGGAGGCGCAGGCACTTGAAGACCTTGAGGCGTGGGAGGATGTGCGCAATGCCCTCAGCTAACGAAAAGGCGTCGATGCTCCTGCGCGCCATACGCGCACTTGATGTCGGCGAGGTCAGACTCATGGAGGTCTGCGGTACCCACACCATGGCAATAGCCAAAAGCGGTCTACGCACGCTCCTGCCGGATAACGTGAAGCTCCTCTCGGGCCCCGGCTGTCCGGTGTGCGTCACCCCCGGCGAGATCATCGACCGCGTACTGGCACTCTCCGGGGAAAAGAGCGTTATCATCACCACCTACGGCGACATGGTGCGCGTCCCCGGCAGTATCCCCGGTGACAGCCTGCAACGCAGACGTGCGCTCGGGGCAGACGTGCGTATAGTGTACTCGCCCGTGGATGCGGTGAAAATCGCAAAGGACAACCCCGGCAGGGAGGTCGTGTTCCTCGGCGTGGGCTTTGAGACTACCGCACCCGGCACCGCCACCGCGGTACTTACCGCCGCGCAAGAGGGCGTGCGCAACTTCTCCCTCTGGTCAATGCTCAAGACCGTGGAGCCGGCACTGCGTGCCCTGATCCGCACCGAGGGCTTCAATGTGCAGGGCTTCCTGTGCCCCGGTCACGTCGGCACGATAATCGGGGAAAAAGGCTTTGAGTTTCTGCCGCGTGAATTCGGCATCCCGGCGGTCATCGGCGGCTTTGAGGCGGAGGATATATTACTGTCTGTATATATGCTCTTGAAACAGATAGCCGAGGGCAAACCGGATATTAAGAACGAATATACGCGAGCCGTTTCCCGAAACGGAAATACCCTCGCGCAGAAAATGATGGAGCGCTGTTTTGAACCGAGATTTGATATCTGGCGCGGACTGGGCGGCATCGAGGGGAGCGGACTTGGGCTCCGAGAGGAGCTTGGCGAATTCGACGCGGAGAAAAAATTCGAGCTCCCGCCTGTCGCGGCGGTCAGACCGACTGCCTGCCGTTGCGGGGATGTGATAACCGGGCGTATATATCCGCAGGATTGCCCCCTGTTCGGCCGACGCTGTATGCCGGAGGATCCGGTAGGGCCGTGTATGGTGTCCTCGGAGGGCGCCTGTGCCGCGACCTACAGGTATCAGGATATCACGACGGCTCCGCGCAAAGACGATCACGAACAATGAACGGACTGCCGTGGCGGTACGGCCGCGGATAGAGGACAGAGCATATGGATGAAATTATTACTCTTGACTACGGCAGTGGGGGAAAAAAGACCTCACGTCTTATAGAAAGCATGATACTCCCGTCCCTCTCAAACCCCGCTCTCAACGAGCTGGGGGACGGCGCGATACTTCCGGGAGGGGATAAGCTGGTCTTTTCCACCGACAGCTTTGTTGTGAACCCGATATTTTTCCCCGGCGGGGATATCGGCAAGCTCTCCGTCTGCGGTACGGTGAATGATATCGCCGTGTGCGGCGGTGTGCCGAAGTTCCTGAGCTGTGCATTTATAATAGAAGAGGGAATGAAAACGACGGAGCTTGAGCGAATCGTCGCCTCTGTCGCGAAATGCTGTGAAAAGGCGGGCGTTCAGGTCGTCACCGGCGACACCAAGGTGGTGGAAAAGGGCAGGGGAGACGGCATATATATAAACACCGCCGGCATCGGGGTACTCAAATATCCGGGTCTCACGCCGCGGGCGATACGCCCGGGAGACGCGGTGATCGTCTCCGGCACCGTCGGCGACCACGGCACGGCGGTCATGCTGGCGAGAAACGGTATGCTTGAGGGGGATATCCGCTCGGACTGCGCCCCGCTCAACGCGCTTGCCGAGGCTGTGCTTTCCACGGGAGCGGGGGTGCGCGTACTGCGCGACCCGACGCGCGGCGGCGTTGCGACGACACTCAACGAGTTTGTCGACGGAAGCTCCTTGAGCATAGAGCTTGACGAGGATGCGATACCCGTCCGCGGCACGGTGCGCGCGGCCTGCGATATGCTGGGACTTGACCCCATGTACTGCGCGAACGAGGGCAAGCTTCTGTGCGTGGTCGATCCCGACGGCGCGGAGACGGTTCTTTCCGCCATGCGAAAGACAGACGTGGGAGCGGGTGCGACGGTCATCGGCACGGTGACGGAACGCTATCCCGGTCGCGTGGTCATGAGAACGGCGCTCGGAGGGAGCAGAATACTTCAGAAGCTCACCGGGGCGCAGCTCCCGAGAATCTGTTAATAAACAAACACAAAATGTGAAGAAAAATGCTTGCTATAAGCAGTTTTTGATAATAAAATAGTATCAGTAAATTCATATTCGGAGAGGTGAAACGAATGCAGGAGTACAAACGGACAGACATCGGCAAGGACCAGATAGTACCTGTTGCGGAGAAGATGAGAAAGGCGGGCAATTACCTCGTGATGATCCACGCTTTCCTCAATAAGGATGGTCAGATCGACATCTCCTACGACTACGCGGTCGACCCGGCGATCGAGTCCTACCATGTGGTGGGGGAGATGAAGGTGCCATCTATCGGGGAGATCTACGACACTGCGGCCACATGGCCCGAGCGCGAGATCAACGAGATCTTCGGCGTCGAGTTTGAGGGGCTGGACGTGTCAAAGCGTCTCTTCCTGCCGGAGGATATGCTCGAAACTCAGGGCAAGGGACAGATAATGGTAATGCCGCTGAGCGAGCTGCGCGAGAAGAACATCAAGGAGGATTAAGATGAGCTATATAGTTCCTATCGGCCCCTACCATCCTGCGCTGGAGGAGCCCATACACGCAAAGCTATATACCGAGGGCGAGCTTATCCGTGACGCGGAGGTGTTCGTCGGTTATAACCACCGCGGAATAGAAAAGCTGGCTACCGAGCGCAACGCCATGCAGACTCTTGTGTTGGTGGAGCGTGTCTGCGGTATCTGCTCCCACTCCCATGCGTTCACCTATGCTATGGCGGTCGAGAGCATAAACGGCATCAAAGTGCCCAGGCGCGGCGAGTATATCCGCGTTATCACCGCCGAGCTTGAAAGACTCCACTCTCACTTCCTCTGGCTGGGCATAGCCTGCCATATCATCGGCCATGACAGTATGTTCATGCACATCTGGGACGAGCGCGAGATAGTCATGGACGTTCTCGAAAAGCTCACGGGAAACCGCGTCAATTACGCGATGTGTACCGTCGGCGGCGCGAGACGCGACATCAGCGACGATATGCGGCGCGATATACTTGACTGCTGTGCGAAGCTCAGGGCTCCGCTTGACCGCATCGTTGACATCGCCCTCAATGATAAGACCATAGCCATGCGCACCAAGGGTGTCGGTGTCCTTACAAAGGAGGACGCCATCCGCATGGGTGCCGTCGGCCCTCACGCGAGAGCCTCCGGCGTAAAGATAGACGTCCGCCGGGACGCGCCCTACTCCGCATACGGCGACTTTGAGTTTGACATCCCCACCGTAGACAGCGGCGACGTCTTTGCCCGCGTGGTCGTCCGTGCGCTCGAGTGCTACGAGTCTGTCAAGATAATCGAGCAGGCACTCGACGCTCTGCCCGAGGGCCCCATAAACCTCGGCAACAAGCTGATAAAGATCAAGGAGGGGCAGACCGTTACCCGCCACGAGGCGCCGCGCGGTCAGCTCAGCCACATGGTAGTCGGCGACGGCGGCTTTAACAACCACCGCGTCAGCATCCACGTCCCCAGCTATAAGAACACGCCCACCATCCCCCATATGCTGCGCGGCAACACCGTAGCCGACGCCGGCCTCATCATCGCAAGCATCGACCCGTGCTTTAGCTGTCTTGACAGATAAGCCATGCACGAGCTTGCACTGGCAAAGGGGATCATCGACATAGTTCTGAGCGAGCAGAAGCGTCAGGGCTTCGAGCGGGTGCTGGAGATAAGGCTTCGCGTCGGAGAATTTTCCGGTGTCGTCCCGGAATGTATACGGGAGTTTTTCCCGATAGCCGCGGCCGACAGCCCGGCGAGGGGCGCTCGGCTCACGGTTGAGAGCATCCCCGCCTCATTTCGCTGTCTCGATTGCGGACACGAGGGCGCGGCGGACAGAAAAAACGCCTGCTGTATGAACTGCGGCAGTACCGCACTGAAAATGACGGCGGGCAGGGAATTCTATGTCGAGAGTATCAATGTAGAATAAAAAATAACGATAGCCGGGCGGCGTGGATACAACCCCGGGAGCTGAGCTTCCCGCCGGAAGCGCCGCAAGGCAGAAAAGGAAGGAGAGGTTTTCTCTTGCAAAAAACGAGATTCCCCGCTGTGGTAACCACCTTTATCGTGTGCTTCGCGTTCTGGGTGCTTATCACATGGACGTTTACCGTCCAGGAGCTGGCGGCGGGCGCGGTGGTGAGCCTTGCGGTAGCCCTGTTCTCCTCACGGCTTTTCATTCACGAGAAGGCTTTCTGGCTCTTTAACCCCGCGAGGCTTTTCGGAGCACTGCTCTACGTTCCCGTTTTCCTGTGGGAGCTTGTCAAGGCCAACTGGGACGTTGCAAAGCGCGTGTTCGGCGGCTGTGTGAACGTCAACCCCGGCATTGTCAAGGTTCCCGTCAATCTTGAGAGCGAGTACGGACAGGCCATGCTCGCAAACTCCATCACGCTCACACCCGGCACCATCACCCTGGAGGTCGCCGAGGAGGACGGACAGACCTACTACTACATCCACTGGATCGATGTCACCGCCGAGAGCGGCGAGGCGGCCGGAGACGCCATCAAAGGCACCCTCGAAAAAGGTACGAGGAGGGTTTTCAAATGATCATGACAGAGCTTTTGATAGCCGGCGTATTCTTCGCACTTATGGCGCTCTGTGCGCTGTGGAGAGTCTGGAAGGGACCCAACGCCGCCGACCGTCAGGTGGCCGCGGACAGCGCGGACAGCCTGCTGTGCTGTGCGATGATACTCTTCTCAGTCTACAGCGGGCGCGGAATATATCTTGACATTGCGCTCATCGGCGCACTGATGGGTATTATCGACACCATACTCGTGGGTCGTTATCTGGAAAGGAGGCTGTGAGCAACGTGGTACTCAGAATAGTAATCGACATATTTATTGCTGTCGGCGCGTTTTTTGCTCTGGCGGGCACCGTCGGTATACTTAAAATGCCCGACACCTTCTGCCGTATGCAGGCGAGCACCTGCATACCCACGCTCGGCACTCTGTGTGTCGCCATCGGCGCTATACTCTATGCCGCTGTGATATTGCAGAGCACCGCCACCGCCGTCAAGATCGGCGTTATCGCGCTTATGATATTCTTTGCAAACCCCGTGGGCGCTCACGTTATCGCGAAGGGCGCATACAAAAACGGTATCAGGCCGGACAAGGAAATGGTCGTTGACGACTACGGGAGGGATTTCGATGAGTAATTTGGTCGTAATTCTGAATATTCTGGTCGTCTGCGGGATCGTGACAGCCGCGATACTCGCCTCCCAGCTTGAGGATCTTCTTTCCTCGGTCATAGCGCTGGGCGCTACGGGTCTTTTTGCCGCGTTCGAGTTTCTTATCCTCCATGCCCCCGACGTCGCCATATCCGAGGCGGCCGTCGGCGCGGCTCTCTCTCCGGTGGTTTTCATCATCACTCTCAGAAAAATCAACGGGAGGAAGAAAAAATGAAAAAATTTCTGACATGGTTTTCTCTGGGGGCGATCCTTGTTGCCGGCATCTTTGCCTGCGTCGATATGGCCGGCATGGAGCGTACATATGACGGCTCCAAGGCCGATGTCACGGTTTATGAGCTCATGCAGGATCCCGCCTCCTACGACGACAGCAGCGTAGACGGTGCCGCCGGGGCGATAGTCCAGCAGAACCTTGATAAGACTCGCTCCGTGAACGATGTCACATCCATCGTCTTTGACTTCCGTGGCTACGATACCATGGGCGAGGCATTTATCCTGATAACCGCGGTGGCCGGCTCCATCGTCATTCTCTCCGGCGCAAAAAAGAAGGAAACGGAGGAGAAAAAGGATGAATAAAAGAACCGTAAAAAAGCTCATCACCAAATGCGGCGCAGATTTCCTGACACCCTTTGTGATGGTGTATATGTTCTACGTTATCCTTCACGGGCATCTCAGCCCCGGCGGAGGCTTCCAGGGCGGTGTTCTCGGCGTCGCGGTCATAGTCTTTATCCAGGTCGGGTACGGCTATGAAAATACCTCCAAGCTTCTTAATGTCGAGCTTTTGCGCCGTACCGAGGGTCTCGCGGTCACGATATATGTTGCCATTGCGTTTCTGGGCGTGGTGTTCGCGGCTCAGTTCTGCGAGAATTTCGCCTTTAATAACGGCAATATAGGAGACCTCCTTTCCTCCGGCACCATCGCGTGGATGGACGAGGCCGTGGGTCTCAACGTTCTCTGCGGCGTCAGTGTCATCGCAGTCACCATGCTCGGACTTCTTGTCCGCAAAGATGAAGAATGAGGTGAACGAAATGATAACATTCAACTATATCGCATCCTTCTTCCTCATCGTCCTCGGCTTTTACACCATTATCACCAAGTATAATCTCGTCAAGACGGTTATCGGCCTCGGCATTGCCGACTACGGTGTGAATCTCCTGATCATCTCCATAGGCTATAACCCCGGCGGCACGGCTCCGATCTTTACTCCCGGAGAGATCGCCGAGGCAAGCTACTTTGTCGATCCTATCCCGCAGGCGCTTACCCTGACGAGTATAGTTATCGGCGCGTGCGTCACCGCCATGTCTCTCTCGCTGGTCATAAAGCTGCACGAGAGCTACGGTACTCTTGACACCAGAGAGATAAGGAGGCTGAGAGGATAATGAGCAATATTCTCAACTATCATCATTTCCCGGTGTACTCCGTTATGGTGCTGTTCCTCGGCGCGTTTTTCATCGTCATGTTCGGTCACAGAAAAGCGGTGCGAAATATCGTGGCGCTGCTTGCGGTCAGTGTGTCGCTGGCCTGCATGATAGCGCTTGTCAAGCCCGTCATGATAAACGGCGAGATCATCAGCTACTGGATGGGCAGCCGCTCGATGGCCGGCGGCTATGCGATAGGCATAGCGCTGGAGGTTGACGCGCTCAGCCTGTTCTTCGGTCTGCTTATCGCCGTCGCGGTGTTCGTCTCGTGTGTCTATTCCATTCAGTATATGTCCCATGACGACAACGTGTCGCAGTATTATACGCTCTTCCTCATGCTCTCGGGCGGCGTTATCGGCCTCGTCCTCACGGGTGATATCTTCAATATGTTCATCATGGTCGAGATACTCACCTTTGCCGCCGTGGCACTGACGGCCTTTCGCAACAGAGCCTACGGTGCGCTTGAGGCCGCGTTCAAGTATCTGGTCGTCGGCTGTATCGGCTCGACCTGCATCCTGGTCGGCATAATCATGCTCTATGCCCAGATGCATACGCTCAACTTTGCACAGCTCTCGGCGCTTGTCCCGGGCAACATGACCACCGCGACCAAGGTTGCCTTTGCCCTTTTGTACATCGGCTTTAGCACCAAGGCGTTCATCGTGCCGTTCCACCCGCTGGCGGCCGACGCTCACGGTGCGGCTCCCGCGTCGATCTCGGTGCTTATATCCGGCGTTCTCACCAAGTCCGGCCTGTACGGTATCATCCGCCTGACCTATTTCCTCTTCCAGTCCATGGGTCTGGGCACGATACAGTTCCTGCTGGTGTTCGTCGGCAGTGTGTCGATGTTCGTGTGCGTCACGATGGCGCTCGCACAGCATGACTTCAAGCGCCTTCTTGCGTTCCACTCCATCTCCCAGATAGGCTATGTCCTCACCGCCGTCGGCCTGTCCACCGCGCTGGGTGTTTCCGCGGGACTTTTCCACGCGATGAACCACACGCTCTTCAAGGGTCTGCTGTTCCTTGCCGCCGGTGCGGTGCTGCACCAGACCGGAACAACGGATCTGGGCAAGCTGGGCGGACTTTCAAAGAAAATGCCTCACACCACGGTGCTGTTTCTGATCGGCGCTCTCTCCATCAGCGGAATCCCACCCTTCAACGGCTTCGCCTCCAAGTGGATGATCTATCAGGCAACCTATCAGAAGGCCGTCGAGAGCGGAAACATCGGCTTCCTGCTCGTCACCGTTATAGCGCTCGTGACCTCCGTGCTGACTCTTGCCTCATTCGTAAAGGTGAGCCAGTCCGTGTTCTTCGGTCAGCTCCCCAAGGAGTATGAGAACGTCACCGAGGTTCCCTTCGGTATGCGCCTTGCGATGGGTATATTTGCGGCGCTGTGCGTGTTCTGCGGACTGTTCCCCGGTGTTGTCACGAAGTACCTGACCGAGCCTGCCGCAACTGCGGCGTTCGGCGTCGTCAACTATATCGACTCCATGCTGGGCAGCGGCTATGCCGCCTCCGCCATGGGTGCAAATCTCCCGGAGACCGTTGCGGTCAGCTTCACGCAGGTCGGTTGCTGGCAGCCGATATCGTGGCTCCTCATCCTTATGATCGCCCTGCTTGCGGTGACTATAGTCGCGCTCCTCGGAAAGTACGACAAGGTCAGCGAAAAGACCGGCGAGATAACGGAGAGCAAGTACGATCTGTTCTTCGGCGGCGAGGAGAGTGTGTATTCTCAGGTCGGCGGAGGAGATCTGTTCTGGGGCTTCAAGCATAACTGGAGACGTTACTTCAGCTTTATGAACGACCTGCACAGCGGCGTTGTCAATGACTACGCGCTCTGGGCGATCGTGGCTTTGGCGCTGGCAATGCTCTTCATGCTCATAGTTCTTTAAGGAGGTGGGAATAATGAACGAAATAGTAGTAAATGCGCTTTCCTATCTCGGATATATTCTTATTTTCCCCGGCTTCCTGTTCTGCTTCGTGACGGGACTGCTGCTCTCCGGCATCGACCGCAAGCTGGTCGCAAGGATGCAGAAGCGTGTCGGCCCCCCGATACTCCAGCCGTTCTACGATTTCTTCAAGCTCTGCGGCAAGGAGTGCATCGTTCCCGCGGCGGCATCGCGCACCATGTTCCTCATGGCGCCCCTGCTGGGGCTCGCGGCGCTGGTCGTCATACAGCTTTTTATCCCGATCTTTGATTTCACTGCTTTCTCCGGTATGGCGGATATTATAGTTATCCTCTACCTGCTTCTCATTCCGGCGCTGTCCGCCATATTCGGCGGCGCGGCCTCCGGCTCGCCCTACGCGGGTGTCGGCCTCAGTCGCGAAATGGTCACGGTTATCGCCTGCGAGCTTCCTCTTGTGCTCGTTCTGCTCGCCGTCGGCAAGACCGTGGGCAACGCACTGGGGAGCGGCGTGGTGTTCAGCCTTTCGAGCATCGTGGAGTATCAGGCAGAGCACGGCAGTCTCATCCTCAAGGGGAGCATGATCCCCGCGGCTGTCGCGTTCCTGCTCGTCATCCCCGGCGAGACCGGCAACCACCCCTTTGACGCGGCCGAGGCCGAGACCGAGATATGCGAGGGACTTCTGGCCGAGTACAGCGGCGCTCCGCTTGCCGTGTACAAGCTCAGCCACTCCGTCAAGATGCTCACCCTGACGAGTCTCTTTGTGGCGCTGTTTCTCGGCGGTGTCGGCACCGGAATTGTCCTGCTCGACGCGCTGATACTTTTCGCCGTCTGCGTGGTGTTGACAGCCGTAACGATATCTCTTGTCCACGCCGTTACCGCGAGACTCAAGATCGAACAGCTTTTCAAATACTACTGGACCGTGGTCTCCGCTCTGGCACTCATAAGCCTTGTTCTGGCATGGTACGGACTGTAAGGAGGGGCGAAAATGTTTAAGAAAATAATCGAGGAGAGCTTTGAAAAATCTCCGTGGCTGTTCCACATAAACGCAGGCTCCTGCAACGGCTGTGATATCGAGCTTGTCTCCGTTCTCACGCCGCGCTACGATGCGGAGCGTCTGGGCTTCAAGCTTGTCGGAAGCCCCCGTCAGGCGGACATACTCGTGGTCAGCGGCCCGGTCACCAAGCAGTCGTTGCCCCGTGTACTCCGCGCCATATCTCAGGCGCCCGACCCCAAGTGCATTGTGACCATCGGCTCCTGCCCGCAGTCCGGCAATGTGTTCAAGGGGAGCTACTCCGTAGCGGGGCCGCTGAGCAAGTACGTCCATGTTGATGTTGATATTGCCGGCTGTGCGCCCAAGCCCGAGGCCATTATCGACGGTCTTGCGCTCGCGACCAAAATATTAAGAGAAAAGAGGGCTCAGAAATAATGGATTTTCCGTTTGTAAAAGAAGCGCTGGGCAACCTTTTCAAAAAGTCCAGTTGCGATATGTATCCCGTAGTTCCCAAAGAAGCCGCGCCGCGCTACCGTGGCCGCATCTCCTATGACCCCGAGAAGTGCATTGCCTGCGGTATGTGTGAGCGTGTCTGTGCCGGGGGAGCCATCTCCCGCACAATAGAGCCGGTAGAGGACGGCGAAAGGATCACACTTACGTTCAATATGGGCTCCTGCACGTTTTGCAGTATGTGTGCCGACTTCTGCTCACGCAAGGCGATCGAGCTCACGGGTGATTATCATATGATAGCCACCAGAGAGGAGGAGCTTCTCGTCTCCGGCAGCTTCATCAAGAAAAAGCCCGCGCCCAAGGCCGCTCCCGCGGCGAAGCCGGCCGCACCGACGGAGGCAAAAAGCGCCGCAGACAAAAACGACGAGCCTCAGACCGTCGCAGAGGTAAAGCCCCGTGACGACGGCAAGCCCGTGTGTGACGCCTCCAAGTGTGTTTACTGCACTCTCTGCGCGAAAAAATGCCCCGCCGGAGCCATCGAGGTGGACAGGGCCGCAAAGACGTGGACTCTGGACGAGGATAAGTGTGTTGCCTGCGGCACCTGTGCCGACACCTGCCGCAAGGGCGCGATAGTAATGTAATACAGTAAGCGTAAAACCTAACAGCGGCTTGAGTAAAAGGCTGTAACATGAAACAATA
>CAZPLL010000039.1:0-17362 GCA_964587485.1 uncultured Oscillospiraceae bacterium
TCATCAAGGGTATCGACAAGCAGAAGGTCGGCCAGTTTGCAGCAGAAGTTCGTGGCAAGCGTCCTCCCGAGCCCTACAAGGGCAAGGGCATCAAGTATGACTACGAAGTTGTCCGCCGCAAAGAAGGCAAGACCGGTGCCAAGTAAACGGAGGTGTGCCTGAATGATTAAAAGACCTGATACCAGAGGACAGCGCATCAAGCGCCACAACAGAGTACGCGGCAAGATCTCCGGCACCGCCGAAAGACCCCGCCTGAGCGTATTCCGCAGCGAAAACAACATCTATGCCCAGATCATCGACGACGTAGCAGGCAACACCCTCGTTGCGGCCTCCACCGTCGAGAAGGGCTTCGAAGGCAACGGCGGCAACTGCGACGCCGCAAAGAAGATCGGTAAGCTCGTTGCAGAGCGCGCTCTGCAGAAGGGCATCGAAGAAGTCGTGTTCGACCGCGGCGGCTACATCTATCACGGTCGTGTCATGGCTCTGGCAGAAGGCGCCCGCGAGGGCGGCCTCAAGTTCTAAGGAAGGGGGATAACTTATAATGGCATACAATAATGACAGAAGAGATCGTCGTAAGGACGAGGCTCCCTCCGAGTTCATCGAGAAGGTAGTTTCCCTCAACCGCGTCAGCAAGACCGTCAAGGGCGGCCGTGTTGCGAAGTTCTCCGCTCTGTGCGTAGTCGGCGACGGCAAGGGCCGCGTCGGTTTCGGCATGGGCAAGGCAAACGAAGTCTCCGAGGCTATCCGCAAGGGTCTCGAGGACGCAAAGAAGAACATCTGCTCCGTCACCCTTCAGGGCACCACCATCCCCCACGAGGTCATCGGTGAGTTCGGCGCCGGCCGTGTTCTCCTCAAGCCCGCACCCGAAGGCACCGGCGTTATCGCCGGCGGCGCGGTCCGTGCAGTCGTTGAGGCAGCCGGTATCAAGAACATCCGTACCAAGTGCCTGCGCACCAACAACCCCGCAAACGTTGTTGCCGCAACTATGGAAGGCCTCAAGTCTCTGCGTAACGCAGCTCAGGTTGCAGCCGTCAGAGGCAAGACTCCTGAAGAAGTTCAGGGTTAAGGAGGGCGAAACATGGCAAATCTTAAGATCACGCTCGTAAAGAGCCTCAACGGCAGACACGATAAGCACATCGCCACTGCCTACTCCCTCGGCCTGCACAAGATCGGCAACGAGACCGTACAGCCCGACAACCCCCAGACCCGCGGCAAGATCGCCCAGATCGGCTATCTCGTCAAGGTAGAAGAAGAATAAGGAGGGCAAGAGAATGTATATCAATGATCTTTCTCCCGTAGCCGGCTCCACCCACGTCGATAAGCGCAAGGGCAGAGGCCACGCAACCGGTAACGGCAAGACCGCAGGCCGCGGTCACAAGGGTCAGAAGGCCCGCAGCGGCGGCGGTACCCGTATCGGATTCGAAGGCGGCCAGATGCCTCTGGCACGTCGTATCCCCAAGAGAGGCTTTAACAACATTTTCGCAAAGCCTCTGGAGGCAGTGAATGTTTCCGTGCTCGAGAAGTTTGAGGACGGCGCGGTCGTCGATGCTCAGGCACTCCTCGACGCCGGCATTCTCTCCAAGTGCAGATACGGCGTTAAGTTCCTCGGAAACGGCGAGGTTTCCAAGAACGTTACTGTTAAAGCTGCTGCTTTCTCCGAAACCGCGAAACAGAAGATAGAGGCGGCCGGCGGAAAGGCAGAGGTGGTTTAAGTGCTCGAAACTCTGCGTAACGCATGGAGGATCGAAGAGATCCGCAAGAAGATCGTTTTCACTCTTCTTATCATCCTGCTTTACCGTGTAGGTAACGCAATCCCCGTTCCTTACGTCAATATCGAGTATCTGCGCACCTACTTCGACTCCCTCCGCAGCACCGTTCTCGGCCTGCTGGACGTCATGTCCGGCGGTGCCTTCTCCAACGCAACGATCTTCGCGCTCTCCATCCAGCCCTATATCAATGCGTCCATCATCATCCAGCTCCTGTGCATCGCCATCCCCGCACTCGAGCGCATGAGCAAGGACGAGGGCGAAGAAGGCAAGAAGAAGATCGCCGCCATCACCCGTTACTCCACCGTAGCCATCGGCCTCCTGCAGGGCTTCGCGTTCTTCATGCTCATCAGGAACAACGGCCTCCTCGTCAGCGAGGCACAGGGCAGCTTCTGGGCAGCGGTCGTCATCGTACTGACCTTTACCTCCGGCTCCGCCCTCATCATGTGGCTTGGCGAGCAGATCACCGAGCATGGTATCGGCAACGGTATCTCCATGATCCTGTTTGCAAGTATCATCTCCCGCCTGCCCAGCTCCATCATCAGCTCCGTCCGCAACATCGCAAGCGGCGAGCTCAAGTGGTGGGCAGCTCTGCTCGTATTCCTCGGCGCCATCGCGATCGTCGTCCTGATAGTTTTCGTCAACGACGCAGAGCGCAGGATCCCTGTCCAGTACGCAAAGAGAGTCGTCGGCCGCAAGATGTACGGCGGACAGAGCACCAACCTTCCCATGAAGGTCAATATGTCCGGCGTTATGCCCATCATATTCGCTCAGTCCATCGCATCCCTGCCCGCGACCATCGCTGCCTTCACCGGCAAGACCGACGGCTGGTTCATGAGGAACTTCGGCACCGAGTCTATCCCCTACGCGATAGTTTACTTCCTGCTGATAATCTTCTTTGCCTACTTCTACTCCACCATTCAGTTCAATCCCATTGAAGTGGCGAATAACCTGAAGAAGAACGGCGGATTTATCCCGGGCTTCCGTCCCGGCAAGCCCACCAGCGAGTACATCCAGAAGGTTCTCAACAAGATCACCCTCTTCGGCGCGATCTATCTGGGTATCATCGCTACCGCTCCTATCATAGTTTCTCACTTCACCACGGCTGCTTCCCTCACGGGACTCTCCCTGGGCGGCACCTCCATCATCATCGTTGTCGGCGTCGCGCTTGAGACCGTCCGCGCTCTCGAGGCACAGATGCTCATGCGTAACTACAAGGGCTTCCTTGATTGATGAGGGTCGCAATATGAGACTTATTCTTCTTGGCGCCCCCGGCGCAGGAAAAGGTACTCAGGCAGAGATTCTGAGCAGGCAGCTCGGAATACCGACTATTTCCACAGGCAACATCCTGCGGGCGGCCATCAAGGATGGCACGCCCGTGGGACTCAGGGCAAAGGACTACATGGACAAGGGACAGCTCGTCCCCGATGAGGTCATTATCGACATCATCGTTGACCGCCTTGCAAAGGCCGACTGCGCCGAAGGGTACATCCTTGACGGCGTGCCGCGCACCATTCCCCAGGCTCAGGTCATGGAGGAAAAGGGCATTGCGATCGACTGTGCGCTCTCCATCGAGGTGGAGGACGAGGTCATAGTCAGACGCATGAGCGGCAGAAGAGCCTGCCCCAACTGCGGCCGCACCTACCATGTGGAGAACAACCCCTCCAAAGAGGAGGGCGTGTGTGACGATTGCGGCGCCGGGCTCATCGTCCGTTCGGATGACAAACCGGAGACCGTGGCCGCCCGCCTTGAGACCTACCACAGTGTTACCGAACCGCTCAAGGCGTTCTACGCCGAAAGAGGCAAGCTGAAGGCTGTGGAAAATCAGGCCAGTATTGATGCAACTACCGCTGAGATAAAAAAAGCTTTGGGTGTTTGATATGGCAGACTCGATAATCATCAAATCACCCGGAGAGATCGAGCTCATGCGGCAGGCCGGCAGGATCACCGCTCAGGCTCGCAGTATTGCGCGTCAGGCGGTCGCCGACGGCATTACCACCAAACAGATCGACAAGTTAGTGAATGAGTTCATAAGGAAATCCGGTGCCAAGCCCACATTTTTGGGATACGGCGGCTTTCCGGCCAGCACATGCCTGTCCGTCAACGAAGAAGTCATTCACGGTATTCCCGGCAAGCGCGTCATCCGCAACGGTGATATCGTCTCGGTCGATGTCGGAGCCACCTACAGGGGCTTTGTCGGAGACTGCGCCGGCACCTACGCCTGCGGAGAGATCAGTGAGGAGGCAAAACGCCTCATCGAGGTCACGAGACAGTGCTTTTTCGAGGGTATCAGGTTCGCAAAGGTGGGCTACCGCATCTCCGATATCGGAGGCGCGATACAGGACTACGCGGAGAGCCACGGCTTCTCGGTCGTGCGTGATTTCGTTGGACACGGCGTAGGCCGCGTCATGCACGAAGCTCCCGAGGTCCCCAACTACCGCCCGGATAAACGCCTTGGACGCAGATATGACCCGCGTCTCGAAAAGGGCATGACCATCGCCGTAGAGCCGATGATCTGTGCCGGAGACTACAAGGTCAGAGTGCTCTCCAACAACTGGACGGTCGTCACCGCGGACGGCTCCCTTGCGGCGCACTACGAAAACACCATTGCGATAACCGACGGCGAACCGGAAATACTCACAATGGCAGAGGATATTTGACGTTTTGACCCAAACACCGACTTTGGAGGAATTTTACTTTGGCAAAAGACGATGTAATCGAACTCGAGGGCACGGTAGTTGAATCCCTGCCCAACACCATGTTCCAGGTGGATATTGGCAACGGCCACATCATACTGGCGCATATTTCCGGAAAGCTCCGGATGAACTTTATCAGGATCCTTCCCGGCGACAAGGTCACGGTGCAGATGTCTCCCTATGACGTCACCCGCGGCAGGATCGTCTGGAGAAGCAAGTAGGAGGTATATTATGAAAGTCAGACCTTCCGTGAAGCCCATGTGCGAAAAGTGCAAGATCATCAAGCGCAAGGGTAAAGTCATGGTCATCTGCGAAAACCCCAAGCACAAGCAGCGCCAGGGCTAAGCAGAGACGCGGGAGCACTCCCGCGGGAAACACCGAACGCCGCCGCAGGGCGCGAGCGGAGCTTCCGTAAATTCACAGACAAGGATTAATTCCTGTCCTTATAAAAATCGCCGCATCGCCCGGAGACTCCCTCCGGCGGGAACAAGTGTCCGCGCGTTAAATGCGGTAACAATTATCGAAAGGATGATCGTACAATATGGCACGTATAGCCGGCGTTGACCTGCCCAAGGACAAGAGAATCGAGATCGGTCTCACTTACGTCTACGGTATCGGCAGAACAAGCGCAAAAAAGATTCTTGAAATGACCGGCGTCAACCCTGACACCAGAGTCAAAGACCTCACCGACGAGGATGAAGCAAAGCTCCGTGAGTGCATCGACAAGCACTACCTGGTTGAAGGCGACCTCCGCCGTCAGACCGCGCTCGACATCAAGCGCCTGACCGAGATCGGCTGCTACCGCGGACTTCGCCATCGCCGCGGCCTGCCCGTTCGCGGACAGAGAAGCAAGACCAACGCCCGTACCCGCAAGGGTCCGAAGCGCACCATCGCAAATAAGAAGAAGTAAGGAGGGATATAGATCATGGCAGCTAACGCAAAGAAGAAAGTCGTAAGAACTCGCAGAAGAGAGCGCAAGAACATTGAAAAGGGCCAGGTCCATATCAGCTCTTCCTTCAACAACACCATGGTTACCATCACCGACACCCAGGGCAACGCACTGAGCTGGGCCTCCGCCGGTGGTCTGGGCTTCCGTGGAAGCAAGAAGTCTACCCCCTTCGCCGCACAGACCGCAGCCGAGACTGCCGCAAAGGCAGCCATGGAGCACGGCCTGAAGTCCGTCGAAGTTTTCGTCAAGGGACCCGGTTCCGGCCGTGAGGCTGCTATCCGCGCCCTGCAGACCGCAGGTCTTGAAGTCACGATGATCAAGGACGTTACCCCCATTCCTCATAATGGCTGCCGTCCTCCGAAACGTCGTCGCGTGTAATTGAAGGAGGTAAACGAATATGGCAAGATATACTGAAGCGGTATGCCGCCTGTGCCGCAGAGAAGGCCAGAAGCTCTTCCTTAAGGGCGACCGCTGCTACACCGACAAGTGTGCAATGAACGCCAGAGCATTCGCCCCCGGCCAGCACGGCCAGGGCCGCAGCAAGAGCTCCGAGTACGGCCAGCAGCTTCGTGAGAAGCAGAAGGCAAAGAGATTCTACGGGGTTCTTGAGAGCCAGTTCCGCAGCTACTTCGAGATGGCCGAGCGCCGTCCCGGACAGACCGGCGAGAACCTGCTTAGCATCCTTGAGTGCCGCCTTGACAACGTTGTCTACCGTCTGGGCTTCGCCATGAGCCGTGCCGAGGCACGTCAGATGGTCAGCCACGGTCACATCACCGTCAACGGCCGCAAGGTCAACATTCCCAGCTATCAGGTCAAGCCCGGCATGACCGTCGCTCTCAAGGAGAGCAGCCGCGGTATCGAGAAGATCAAGGCTAATATTGAGGCAAATGCATTCCGTCCCGCACCCAAGTGGCTTGAGTATGACGCAAACAACGCAGTTGCAAAGGTCGTCGCCGCTCCCGCAAGAGATGACATCGACCTGCCCATCGAAGAGCACCTCATCGTCGAGTTGTACTCCAAGTAATAAAGACACCCTCAAATTGGTAAGCTGAATCACCGCAAGCGTTGAACAGACGCAACACTTAAAAGGAGGGTTATATAACTATATGATCGAAATTAAGAAGCCGCGTATCGAGTGCATCGAAACACCCGCAGACAGCTCTTACGGCAAATATATCATAGAGCCTCTGGAACGTGGCTACGGCACAACACTTGGTAACTCTCTTCGCAGGGTACTCCTGTCCTCACTCCCCGGAACAGCCTGCACCAGCATCAGGATCGCCGGCGTTCAGCACGAGTTTTCCACCATTCCCGGCGTCAAGGAGGACGTGACCGAGATCGTTCTTAACGTAAAGAGCATCATCGCCCGTCTCCACAGCACCGGAGCAAAGACCGTTTACATTGAGGCCGCGGGCGAGGGCGTTGTCACCGCCGGCGACATCAAGGCGGACGCAGAGGTGGAGATCCTCAATCCCGAGCAGCCCATTGCGACGCTCGGCCCCGACGGTGCGCTGAACATGGAGCTGGTTCTTGACCACGGCAGAGGCTATGTTTCCGCCGACAAGAACAAAACGCCCCAGACCGCCATCGGCACCATCCCCGTTGACTCCATCTACACCCCCGTGCTCAAGGTCAACTACACCGTCGAAAACACCCGTGTGGGCAACCAGACGGACTTCGACAAGCTGACCATCGAGGTGTGGACGGATAAGACCATGACTGCCCGTGACGCTCTCTCCCTGGGCGCAAAGATACTCTGCGACCACTTCACGCTTTTCACCGACCTTTCCGACAGCATCGGCAACGACTCTACCGTTGTCGAGAAGGTCGAATCGGAGCCCAACACCGTGCTCAACATGACTATTGAAGAGCTCGATCTGAGTGTGAGAAGCTTCAACTGCCTCAAACGCGCCAACATTAATACTGTCGCCGACCTGGTCAGCAAAACTCAGGATGAGATGATCAAGGTTCGCAACCTCGGCCGCAAGTCCCTTGAAGAAGTCGAGCATAAGCTGACTATGATGGGCTTGTCTCTGGCAAGCGAGGACAATCAGTAAAGCTCTCAAGAAGGAGGAAATGCAATTATGCCCGGAACAAGAAAGCTCGGCAAGTCCACCGATCAGCGTATGGCAATGCTCCGTCAGCAGGTAACAGATTTTCTGGATAAAGGCCGCATGGAGACCACCATTACCCGCGCCAAGGAGATCGCACCCCTGGCCGAGAAGATGATAACTCTTGGCAAGGCTGCCGATCTGGCATCCTACCGCCAGATGAACAGCTTCATCACCCGCGAGGACGTTGCCAAGAAGGTCAAAGACGAGATCGCTCCCAAGTACGCAGAGCGTAACGGCGGCTACACCCGCATTACCCGCATCGGCACCCGCCGCGGCGACGCAGCGGAAGTCGCAGTCATCGAACTGGTCTGACCGATATTTGAATAAAAACAGAGGTGATCGTGTGTCACCTCTGTTTTTTCACATTTATGTTGAGAAAGTCCGGCTCTCCTTTTAGGAGAACCGAGACTGCAAAAAAATACAAGCAGCTCGGCGAGTGATCTGAAAAAGCGCTCGGCGGGCTTTGCGCTTAATCGTCGCTTTTCGGTCGCACGCTGAGCGACACGTTGGCGAATTGCGGGGAGAAGCACGATCGGACACAGCGCTGTCGTGTTTAAGGCTGTCGGAGGGCAGGAGAAAAACGCAGAAAAAACGGCTCGGAATGATTGACAATAAAATAACAACGTGGTATAAGTAAGATATTACGGGACATTCGGAAAGCACGTTTTGCTTGTGCCAATTTTGACAAGAGAGAAATGCGTTTTTTTCTTGCCATTGAGGCAAAAATGGGCTATTATTTAATCAGTACAAATTGGAAAAACGTGCCCGACCGCACAGAAAAAACGGCACTTTTGCGAAAAAGAAAAGTGCAAAAAGGGAGGTGTGCCAATGTCATACGAAGCCATAACAAGCGTCACGCAGGCCGAGGCCGAGGCGAAAGCGACGATCCAGAGCGCCGAGGCAAAGGCAAAGCAGATGCTCATTGATGCCGAAAACGCAGGGAAAGCCGCCGTCGATGCCGCGTGCGTCAAGGCGGAAAGTGAGCTTCAGCAGCTTCGCGTCATGGCCGGCGAAAAGGCGGTCAACGAGGCGGGGGACCTGTCCAACGAGCTTGAAAACCGCAAGGCGGCGCTGCGCGCCAAGGCGGAAGCGGGACTGGAACAAGCAGCGACTCTTATCGTGGAAAGGATAGTGAAGAGCTAAATGGCCATTTTGAAAATGAAAAAGCTTCGGCTCATAGCTGTCCGCTCACGGAAGAAGGAGCTCCTGCGCGAGCTTACCAAGCTGGGCTGTGTCGAGTTCTCCGAGGTGGGGAGCGACATCCGAGAGGCAGACGGAGAGGAGATACTCCGCAACGAGGGCAGCGACATCCTGCGCTTTCGTGCCGAGCACAACTCCCTGACTCACGCGATAGTTCTGCTCAACAGGTATGTCCCCGCAAAGGGCAAGCTCCTGTCCGCTAAGCCCGAGCTTGACGTGGACGCAATGCTCAACGGCACGGGCATAACCGCCGCGCTGAACGTCGCAAACGCCATCGAGAGCGCCGACGACCGCATAAAGCGCATCAGCGCCGAGCAGAGCCGCCAGCGCGCGATCGCGGAGTCCATGAGACCCTGGCTGAGCTTCCTCATGCCGCTTGAAAAGGACGGCACCGAGCGTTGCAGTGTGCTCCTCGGTAGCTTCCCTATCAGGACGGAGCTGAACGCGATCTCCGAAAAGCTTGCGCAGGTCAGCGAGGAGGCTGAGCTGTTTTCCGTATCGGACGACAAGAGCCAGCACTATGTGTACGTTATTTGTATGCGCGAGGAGCTGCCTGCCGTGCAGGAGTGTCTGCGCGCGAACGGCTTCACCCCCGCCGCGTTCAGCGGCCTCAAGGGCTCCGCGCGAGAGTGTCTGGGCAGAGCCGAGGAGTCGCTCAAGGCGCTTGAGAAGGAAAAAGCCGCCTGCGAGGAACTCATCATCGGCGAGGCGATCCACCGCGACGAGATGAAGCTTGCCGCGGACAAGGTGAGCACCCGCATCTTCATGGCCGAGGCCGAGGACAAGCTCTGCGGCACGGACAGCACGATAGTTATGGAGGGCTGGATGCCCGCCGAAAACGAGGAGGCTCTCGAAAAGCTGTTCGAGAAATACGACTGCGCATGGGAGAGCCGCGACCCCACCGAGGAGGAGTACCCCGAGGTGCCGGTCAAGCTGAAAAACAACAAATTTACAAACGCGCTGAACATGGTAACGAATATGTACAGCCTGCCTGCCTACGGGACGGTCGATCCGAACCCGCTGATGGCGCCGTTCTTCATCCTGTTCTACGGACTGATGATGGCGGATATGGGCTACGGCCTTATCATGATCGCGGCGGCGCTTGTCGCAATGAAGAAAATGAAGCCGAGGGAGGGCAGTCTTGCCTTCTGCCAGCTTCTCCTGTACGGCGGCATTGCTACATTCCTGATGGGCATACTGACCGGTGGATTTTTCAGCGACATACCGTACCAGCTGGTGCATCTCTTCCACCCCGAGAGCACATGGGAGGGACTCTGGAATCTGTTCAGCCCGGAGACGGACAGCGAAATGGTGCTGTACGGCTCGATGGTGCTCGGACTTCTGCACCTGAACACCGGCATGGCCGTGAGCTTCATCCGCAAGAAGAAAAGCGGTGAGCTCGCAAGCGCGATATGGGAGGAGGGCTCGCTGTGGGTCATCCTTCTCGGCGCGGTCATCTGGGCGCTCAGCCTTGTTACCGGCCTTGCGATATTCAACACGATCGGCATAGCGGTGCTTATCATCGGCACCGTGATGCTTCTATTCGGTGCGGGGCGCGACGCAAAGGGCTTCGGCAAGGTCACGGCCGCCTTCGGCTGTATTTACAACACGGCCACGGGCTGGTTCGGCGATGTGCTTAGCTACTCGCGTATCATGGCGCTCATGCTCGCCGGCGGGGTCGTCGGCAAGGTGTTCAACACCGTTGCCATCATGCCCGCGCAGAACAGCGGAGTGAACGTCGGTACGATGCTCGCGTTTGTCGTCATCTTCCTGCTGGGTCACGCGATGAACTTCGCGCTGAACCTGCTGGGGTGCTTCGTACACGACCTGAGACTTCAGTGTCTCGAATTTTTCGGCAAGTTCTATTCCGACGGCGGCAAGCCCTTCCGCCCGCTCAGATTCAAGGGCGACTATGTTGAAGTAAAAGAAAACTAACATAAATCTTTTAGGAGGAAATTATAATGGAATTTCTGAACGCTATCGGCGGCAACGCCATTGCCCTTCTGGGCGCAGCTCTCGCGGCAGGCCTCGCCTGCGTCGGTTCCGCAATCGGTACCGGTATCACTGGTGAAGCGGGCGCGGGTCTCGTTTCCGAGGACCCCAGCAAGTCCGGTAAGGTCATGATCCTTCAGGTCATCCCCGGCACGCAGGGTCTTTACGGCTTCGTTATCTTCTTCCTTGCCTACCTCAAGATCTCCGGCGCGACCGAGCCCATCACCACCATGCAGGGCTTCCAGCTCGTGTCCGCCTGCCTCCCCATCGCGCTGGGCGGCTGGCTCTCCGCCATCGCACAGGGCAAGGTAGCCGCGGCCTCCATCAACATCCTTGCAAAGAAGCCCGACGACTGGTCCAAGGGCATGATCATGTGCATCGTTGTCGAGTTCTACGCCATCCTCTGCCTGCTGGCGTCCTTCCTTATGCTCAACGCAATCGCACTCTGATAAAATACTCACGATAAACGAGGTTTTTTGTATGAAAGGCACTGAAAAAATAATCGCACATATCCGCTCCGATGCCGAAGCGAAGGCTGCTGCGATACTCGCTCAGGCCGAACAGCAGTGTGCAGTTATCCGTGAGGACTATGACAGGCAGGCCAAGGCGGTCTATGCCGACAAGGTTCGCTCCGGCGTGAAGGAATGTGAGGACAGAGTGGACAGCATGGGCCGTATCGCCCAGATGGAAGCGAAGAAAAGCGTACTCGCGCTCAAGCAGGAAATGGTCTCCGAGTGCTTTGTAAGGGCTCGCAGGATGATCGTCGAGCTGCCCGAGGAGCGGTACGTCGCGTTCCTTGCGAAGCTTGCGGCAGACGCCTCCGTTACCGGGGACGAGGAAATAGTTCTCAACAGCCGCGACAAAGAGCGCCTCGGCGACAAGGTCGCACAGGCCGCGAACGCCATGCTTGAAAACGGCAAGCTCACCACGGCGGACGTGACCGGCGATTTCGAGGGCGGTCTTGTCCTGCGCCGCGGCAATGTCGAGGTCAACTGCACGGTGGAGCTCCTTGTCGAGCTTTGCCGGGACGAGATGTCCGCAACGCTGGCATCCAAGCTGTTTGCTTGAACTCCTTGAAATGAGGAGGTAAAGATTTGGCTATTAAAAAAGAAGCGTATCTATATCTGTCCGCCGCACTGCGCGCACGCGAGGCAAAGCTCCTGAGCGCCGACCGGGCGGAGCGTATGCTGGACGCGCCCGGCTTCGAGGAGTGCGCAAAGCTCCTGACCGACTGCGACTATGCCGATATGTCTCAGATGAGCGCCAAGGAGATCGACGCCGAGCTTTCACAGCACAGAGCCGACATCTTCGCCGAGCTTGACCGTATGGCACCGGACAGGCGTATTGTGGACGTGTTCAGAATGAAATACGACTACCACAACGCCAAGACCGTCGTCAAGGCCATGGCCGTTGGCGCGGACGCGGAGCATATCTACAGCTCCTGCGGGCGCGTGAGCACCGAAAAGCTCCTTGCCGCCTACAACGACGAGCGCTGGAGCGAGCTACCGCCCGTCATGGCGGCCGCCGTGGAGGAGGCACGCGACACTCTCGCCCACACCTCAAACCCCCAGCTTGCGGACTTCGTGCTGGACAGAGCGTATTTCAAAGAGCTGTCGGACACCGCGAAGGCACTCGAAAGCGCGTTTCTCATCGGCTACGCCGGACTGCTCATCGACTCTACCAATCTCCGCTCCTTCGTCCGTACCGCGCGTATGGGCAAGGATACCGAGTTCCTGCGCGAGGCTCTTATCCCCGGCGGCAACGTTGACGTCGCGCGGTTCCTCGGCGCAGACAGGGAGAGTCTTGCGGGCATATTCACCCACACGGAGCTTGAAAACGCGGCCGCTCTGGGCGCGGAGGCGACGGAGGGCGGAGCGCTCACACAGTTTGAGCTTGCCTGCGACAACGCGGTGAACGCCTACATCTCCCGCGCAAAGCTGGTCTCCTTCGGCGAGGAGCCTCTGGTGGCCTATCTGAGCGCTGTGGAGAGCGAGATTACCGCTATCCGCATGATACTGACGGGCAGACTTGCCGGCATCGAGCCGGGAGTTATCCGGGAAAGGCTGCGTGATATGTATGCTTAAAATTGCAGTTATCGGCGGCAGAGAGACCGTCATGGGCTTCAAGGCCCTCGGGCTTGAGACCTACCCGGCCGCAGACGCGGCGGAGGCCTCGGCCGTTCTCAAAAAGCTCACACGAGAGAGCGATGACTACGCCATCATCTATATCGAGGAGACTCTTGCGCAGAACATGAGCGCAGAGATCGACAGATTCAAGGACAGCCCCACTCCCGCCATAATCCTCATCCCCGGCAGAGAGGGCAGTATCGGCCTTGGACAGTCGGCGCTGAAGGCTGCCGTTGAGCGCGCCGTCGGCACAAACATCCTCGGAGACTGAGCAGAAAAGTCTATCCTTAAATACATCCCTGACGCTTGAGGGCGTTCGGGGGAAAGGAAGTATAAATGAGCGGAACTATTACAAAGGTTTCGGGACCGCTTGTGGTCGCAAGGGGGCTCAGCGACGCCAACGTATCCGACGTCGTGCGTGTCGGCTCCCAGCGGCTCATAGGCGAGATCCTTAATATGACCGGCGACAGCGCCTCAATTCAGGTCTATGAAGAGACCTCCGGTCTTGGCCCCGGCGCCGAGGTCGTCACCACCGGTATGCCCATGTCCGTCGAGCTCGGACCCGGTATGCTGGAGAATATCTACGACGGCATCCAGCGCCCTCTGCCCGAAATGCGCGACCTTACGGGCGACTCCATCACCCGCGGCACCGACGTCCCCGCGCTCAACCGCACGAAGCTGTGGGACTTCGTTCCCGTGGCGAAGGTCGGCGATAAGCTCACGGCGGGCGACGTGCTCGGCACCGTGCAGGAGACCAGCGCCATCCTCCACAAGATCATGGTGCCCTACGGACTCTCCGGCGAGCTCGTCAGCATCGAGAGCGGCGAGCACATCGTAACCGACACCGTTGCGGTACTCAGGGACGCCAAGGGCGTTGAGCACGAGGTACAGATGATGCAGCGCTGGCCCGTGCGTATCGCAAGACCCTACTCCAAAAAATACGTACCCAGCCGTCCCATGAACAGCGGACAGCGTATCATCGACACCATGTTCCCCATCGCCAAGGGCGGCACCGCCGCTGTCCCCGGCCCGTTCGGCTCCGGCAAGACCGTCGTACAGCACCAGCTTGCGAAGTGGTCCGACGTTGACATCGTTATCTACATCGGCTGCGGCGAACGCGGCAACGAAATGACCGACGTTCTCATGGAGTTCCCCGAGCTGAAGGATCCCCGCAACGGCGAGCCTCTGATGAAGCGCACCGTGCTCATCGCCAACACCTCCGATATGCCCGTCGCGGCGCGTGAGGCGTCCATCTATACCGGTATCACCATTGCGGAATACTTCCGTGATATGGGCTATGACGTGGCGGTTCTTGCCGACTCCACCTCCCGCTGGGCCGAGGCTCTGCGTGAAATGTCCGGCCGTCTCGAGGAAATGCCCGGTGAAGAGGGCTACCCCGCGTATCTGGCCTCCCGTCTCGCGCAGTTCTACGAAAGAGCCGGTGTTGTCGAATGTCTCGGCAGCGACGAGCGCCGCGGCTCCGTCACCGCCATCGGCGCGGTCTCGCCTCCGGGCGGCGATATTTCCGAGCCTGTCTCTCAGGCCACCATGCGTATCGTCAAGGTGTTCTGGGCGCTCGACTCCAGCCTTGCCTATGCCCGTCACTTCCCGGCCATCAACTGGCTGACCTCCTATTCGCTGTATCTTGATATGCTCCAGCCGTGGTACACCGAGCAGTTCGGCGAGAGCTACATGAAGAACCGCGAAAAGGCAATGCACATCCTCCAGCTCGAAAGTGAGCTTCAGGAGATCGTCCGTCTGGTCGGTCAGGATGCGCTTTCTCCCGCCGACAGACTCACCATGGAGACCGCGAAGATGATCCGCGAGGACTTCCTCCAGCAGAACGCCTTCGTGGACGAGGACGCATACTCCTCCTACGCAAAGCAGTACAGGCTCATGGCGCTCGTTCTGCGCTACGACGAGCTGTGCCGCGAGGCGCTTCAGAGAGGCGCGGACATGGACAAGCTCTTTGTCATCGGCGCCCGCGAGAAGATCGGCCGCGCAAAGATGGCCGATGCCGAAACCTTTGAGGCCGACTACAAGGCCATTGAGGAGCAGATGCAGGCTGAGATAGAAGAAGTTACTGCCGGAGGTGAGGACGCATGATCAAAGAGTATAAAACCATAAGAGAGATCGCCAGCCCTCTGATGGTCGTTGACCAGGTCGAAGGCGTTACCTACGACGAGCTGGGCGAGATCGAGCTTCCCAACGGCGAGGTACGCCGCTGCAAGGTGCTTGAGGTCGAGGGCAACAAGGCTGTCGTTCAGCTCTTTGAGTCCGCGCAGGGCATCAACCTTGCCGAATCAAAGGTGCGTTTTCTGGGACATCCCCAGCAGCTTGCCGTGTCCGAGGATATGCTCGGCCGTGTATTCAACGGTATGGGTCGTCCCATTGACGGCGGCCCCGACATCCTTGCCGAGGCTCACATGGATATTAACGGCCTGCCCATGAACCCCGCAGCGCGTGCCTACCCCGCGGAGTTCATTCAGACCGGCGTTTCCACTATTGACGGGCTTAACACTCTGGTCAGAGGCCAGAAGCTGCCCATATTCTCCGGCTCCGGTCTGCCCCACGCGGCGCTTGCGGCTCAGATAGCGCGTCAGGCGCGTGTTCTGGGCGACAACGAGACCTTCGCGGTCGTCTTTGCCGCCATAGGTATCACCTTCGAGGAGTCCGAGTATTTCATCAACGACTTCCGCCGCACCGGCGCTATCGACCGCACGGTTGTTTTCTCGAACCTTGCGAACGACCCCGCAGTTGAGCGTATCGCGACTCCGCGTATGGCGCTGACCGCGGCCGAGTACCTCGCGTTCGAGAAGAATATGCAGGTCCTCGTCATCCTCACCGACATCACTAACTACGCCGAGGCACTCCGAGAGGTCTCCGCCGCGAAGAAGGAAGTTCCCGGTCGCCGCGGCTACCCCGGCTACCTGTACACCGACCTTGCCACTCTGTACGAGCGTGCCGGCCGTCGCCAGGGCAAGAGCGGCTCCATCACCATGATACCCATCCTCACCATGCCCGAGGACGACAAGACTCACCCCATCCCCGACCTTACCGGCTACATCACCGAGGGTCAGATCATCCTCAGCCGTGACCTGCACCGCAAGGGCATCGTCCCGCCCGTGGACGTTCTGCCGTCGCTGAGCCGTCTGAAGGATAAGGGCATCGGCGTGGGCAAGACCCGCGAGGACCATGCCGGAACCATGAACCAGCTCTTCGCCGCATATTCCCGCGGCAAGGACGCCAAGGAGCTCATGACCATTCTGGGCGAGGCCGCACTGTCCGAGGACGACAAGCTCTTTGCGAAATTCGCCGACGAGTTCGAGAAGCGCTACGTCAGCCAGGGCAACAACACCAACCGCAGCATCGAAGAGACGCTGAACATCGGCTGGGAGCTGCTGTCCATCCTGCCGCGCCGTGAGCTCAAGCGTATAAAGCCCGAGTTTATTGACAAGTATATGCCCGAAAAGTGACCCTCCGGGTCATAGCGCGCCGGTGAAATTCCGCCGGCGCGGAGAACCATCCCTTATTCAAATCATACTATTTGGAGGTGATGCTTTTTGGCAAGTACCGCAATAACCCCGACCAGAATGGTGCTCAATCAGCTCAAGGGGAGACTCAAGACCGCACGCCGCGGCCACAAGCTCCTCAAGGACAAGCGCGATGAGCTTATGCGTCAGTTCATGGATGTGGTGAAGCTCAATAAACAGCTTCGTGTCAGCGTCGAGGAGGGACTTACCGCCGCGTTCTCCTCGCTGCAGGTGGCCAGCGCCATCATGTCCCCTGAGATGCTGGAGCAGGCGCTGTTGTATCCGCGCCAGAGCGTGGAGCTGGGTCTCGGCTATAAGAACATCATGAGTGTCAATGTGCCTCAGTACAGCTTCCATACCAAAAACAACGACCCGTCGGAGATCTATCCCTACGGCTTCGCCCAGACCTCGGGCGAGCTGGACGATGCGCTGGATAAGCTGGCGAGAGTGTTTGAGGATATGCTCAGGCTTGCAGAGGTCGAAAAGACCATGCAGCTCCTTGCGGAGGAGATCGAAAAGACCCGCCGCCGCGTCAACGCCCTTGAGTACGTCATGATCCCGGATCTGGAGAAGAACATCAAGTATATCTCCATGAAGCTCGAGGAGAACGAGAACGCTACCAAGGTAAGACTGCTGAAGGTCAAGGAAATGGTGCTTCAGGACGCCCACAACTACAAGCAATAAAGCCAAAATGCAAAAAGCCTGCTGCCATTACCGGCAGCAGGCTTTCCAGCCTGTCAAAGAACCCATGATTTTGTTAAGAGAAAACATGGGTATTGTCATATTCAGGCGTAAATATAAGCCAAATTATGGAGAAAAAGGGTAAGCGACAAAACAAATAGCGTAAGGAATGAGCAAATCAAACCTTACGCTATTTGTTTCACATAATATTATTTTGGCTTGCGGGGTACATGAACTATTTTAGCATAGTCGAACAATTCCCAGCTAAGATGCTGCCCGCAGCGATCACAGAAACGCATATATTC